>JAFTUJ010000416.1 GCA_017466305.1 Thermoguttaceae bacterium | reverse complement strand
TTCCCGCCGAAATCGCGCTCCTCGAGCTGGTGAACGCCGAACGCCAAAAGCTGAAACTTGCGCCGCTTACGCTCGATCTCCGCCAACGCGACGGCGCGAGACGCGTCGCGGCTTGCAACGCTCGACGCGGCAAGGCGGAACATTACGGCGACAATTGGGGTTGCGCCGAAGTCTGCACTCCGGGCGACGACTACCGCGAGGCGCTTTCGATATGGCGGACGTCGCAGGAGCATTGGGACGCGCTAACCTCGGCGGCGTTCACGCGAGCGTCGGTCGGCGTCGCGCAAGGGCGGGGAACTTGCTTCTGGACGATGAGGCTGTTTCGATGAGCTTGCCGTTAGATTTGGAGTTGCCAAACGCTCCCGGTTACGATCTGTCGCTTTATTGCCCGGCGTCGTTAGCTTGTATGATTAAGATGCTCATAAATCAAGACGTTTTGTTTCGCGATAGCTTTCGGCGTTGGGCGCTGGGAATGGCGACCCTTCCGTGTCCCGAACGGGGTTCGGACGCGTTTAGCCAAATGTTAAAAAACGTCGAAGACAACCGTTTGAAAACGCGTGAAAAAATGCGCCGAGCGGGAGCGACGCAAGCCGAAATTGAAGGGTTTGAAACAGGCGTCGTCGCTTGGGCGAAAAGTCGGTCGCCTTATAGTCTACGGAGTTAAAACGCGCGAAGCATATTTCGGCGCATTTTTATCCCGTTAAGCCGCAACGTTTAGCGGTTTTGAAATGCTCCGAAAATACTTCGAGCAAAACGAACTACGAAGTTGGAAACGGCTTCGCGGTTCTTGCCTCGCCCGCGTTCGCGGGACTTAGCCGAGGCGCGAGCGAACCTCGTCGACGCTCGCTCGTTAAATCGTCGGTTTCAGACGACGGACGCTCAACGTTAAATATTCCCGAGCGGATAAGCGCGACCTCATTTTGCACGTTGTCCGGCGCCGCGCGGCCCGTCTCGTCGCGCGGCGTTCGACAAATCGACGACAAATCAAAAAGGACGAACCAATGACTGCCGAAATCAAGTATCCGGAACCGTTTCCGGCGCGAACGCCGGACGTGATGACGCGGAAAGAGGCGTCGCGATATTTGCGCCTCGACTTGCGAAAATTCGACCGGCTCTGTCGGGATTTTCGCGTTCCGCGATTCAACACCGGACGTAAAATTTTGTTTCGACGCGTCGACGTCGACGCGCTTTTCAAGGCGCCGGTCGAATAACGCGTCGAGTTCCTTCGACGACCCGCCCCCTGGGAACGTTGGAGGGAATCGAATGTGCGAAAGGATTTTGCAAGTGTTTGCGGTTCTTGCAACCGCTTTGTTTATCTGCGGTTGCGCCGCGACGCGTTCGACGGTCGAAACGCGAGCCGCCTACAAACCCTGTTCCGGCGAGCCCGAAATCGAGATCGTCGTGCAGTTTGAGAAAACCCGCTAAAACTAGCCTTCGCGGGAACGATACGGCGCTTGAAGCTCCGAAAAAAACGTTGTTGCAAACCGGCGAAGAAGGGTTAAAAGGTTGAAACAATGAAAGTTACGTTGAACAAAACCCGCGTCGCGGACGCGATTCGTCGTTGCGCTTCGGTCGCGAACGCGGGGAAAATGGGAGCGATTAGCGGTAAAATTCGCGTCGTCGCGACGCTCGATTCCGTCGAGTTTGTCGCGACCGACGGCGCTCGGCTTATCCGAATTACGCCGCCCGACGCGATCGATCGCGTCGTCGAACCGGGCGAAACGCTCGTTCCTTGCCGCGAACTCCTCGGCGTCCTCTCGACGTCGGTCGACTCCGACTTGACGATCGAGCGGGAAACCGAGCGGCTCGTCGTTTCGTCCGGAACCGCGACTTATCGGCTCCAAGCGACCGACGCGCCGTTCCCGCAACCGCTGAAACGGCAAACGTTAAAGACGTTCGAAGTAAGCGGCGCGGAACTCGCCGTCGCGGCGAAAGTCGCGCGGTCGACGGTCGATTGCGACCGAGGTCGCGGTTACGCGCTCGCCGGGGCCGCGCTCGACGCTTGCGCCGCCGAGGTTTTTCTCGTCGGGACGGACGGTCAAAAATTGACGGCGTATCGGTTCGGCGCCCCGACGAATTTCAGCGCGACCGACGGCGCCGCCGACGTCGCGGTTATTCCGGAGGCGACGCTCGGAACGGTCGCGAAAGCGTTCGCCGACGCGCCGACGGTTCGCATCGCAATCGCCGACGACGGATATTCGACGTTCGCGTCGGAAACGACGACGCTCGAATCGGTCGCGGTCGAAGGGAAGTTCCCGAACTGGCGGGCGATCGTTCCGCAAAAGACGGGGCGACCGCGCGTCGATTTTGCGTCCGAAACGCTCGCCGCGACCGTTCGCGCCGCCGCTTGCGTCGCCGACGCAAAACGCCCGAGCGTTTGGCTTAGACTCGCCGACGGCAAACTGACGGCGGAAACGACCGGCGCGGAAATCGGGGCGTCGCGGATAACGCAAGCGGTCGAGTATCGCGGCGAACCGTTCGAAGTCGAGTTCGATTCGCGTTTTTTACTCGGTTTCTTCGGCGTTTTGCCGTCGGCGACGACGCTTTCGTATTGGCACGGCGGCGACAGAATCGCGCTTTTCGAGACGAGCGACGGGAAAATTTCGTTCGTTTGCCTGCCGCTCCAACCGCC
>JAFTUJ010000415.1 GCA_017466305.1 Thermoguttaceae bacterium | reverse complement strand
GTAACAGAGACGCCGCTCCTCTTCGATCGCCGTTTCGGTCAGCGTCTCGATCGAGCGTTGGTGCGGGAGGATTCCCTCCTCCATTCCGACCATATAGACCTCTCGGAACTCGAGTCCTTTAGCCGCGTGATACGTCGAAAGAAGCACCGCGTCGCTTTTCGACTTTTTGTCTTGCTGCGAACTGAAATCGGGCCCGCCGAGCGCGGCGTCGTCGAGGAACGCGGCGAGCGAACCGCCCGGATTCTCCTTCAAAAACGCCGCGGCCGCGTCGACGACTTCGCCGACCGAGTCGGTTCGCGCTTTGCGCTCCGCTTCGTCCGGGTAAAGGCGGTCGATCTCCTCTTGATACTTGACCGCTTCGAGGAACTTTACCAACGTTTCCGGCGTGAAATTGCGCTTGAGCCGCTTCCCTTCCTCGACGATAAGCTCGCAATAACGCCGCGTCGCTTCCCGCGACCGCGAGTCGAGCGTCTCCATAAAGGCGTCGTCTTTCGTCGCGATTTCCCAAATCGGCTTCCCTTCGGCGACGGCGCGCTCGCGGATTTTGCCGATCGTCGTCGAACCGATTCCGCGCGGCGGCGAGTTGATCGTTCGCAAGAGCGCGACGTCGTCCTGCGGACGCAAAATCGCCTTCAAATACGACACGACGTCCTTCACCTCTTTGCGGTCGAAGAACGACTGCCCGCCGACGACGACGTAAGGAATCTTCGCCGAACGCAGCTCCATTTCGACGGCGCGCGTCTGTTCGTTCGTTCGGAAAAGAATCGCGAAATCGCGGGGATGCAGCCGCGCCTCTTCCATTCGCACTTTGATCGAAAGCGCGACGCGTTTCGCCTCCTCCTCCGCGTCCTTGCATTGCAGAATCCGCGGCGGCGCGCCTTGAACGGTCGAGCGCAACCGCTTCTCGTGCCGCGTCTCGTTGAACGCGACGAGGGTGTTCGCCCAACGTAAAATTTGCGCCGTCGAGCGGTAATTTTCTTCGAGCCGAACGACTTTTGCCTCCGGCCAGTCGCGCTGGAAGTTGAGAATGTGCTTCACTTCCGCGCCGCGCCAACCGTAAATCGCTTGGTCGTCGTCGCCGACGACGCAAAGGTTCCGACGCGGAAGCGCGAGTCCCTTAACGACGCGGTACTGACACATGTTGGTGTCTTGGTACTCGTCGACGAGGAGATGATCGAAGCGCGCGGCCTCCTCCGCCAAGGCGTCCGGATGGAGGCGGAAGAGGTCTTCCGTCAGGAGCAAAATGTCGTCGAAGTCGACCGCGCCGAGGTTTTTGAGTCGCGCTTGATACTTCGAATACGCGACGGCGCAAAGATAGTCTTTCGAATCGGTCGCGATTTCGAGCGCTTTTTCGGGCCGAACGCCGGCGGTTTTCCAATCGCCGACCGCCTTCAAAAAGTCGGCCGGACGGAGCGCCGCGCTCGTTATTTTGACTTCGCGGAGAATTTGGCGCGCCAACGACTCTTGGTCGCCGCGGTCGTAAATCGAGAACTGCGTCGGGAAGCCGATCCGATGAATTTGCCGCCGCAAAATCCGAACGCAAAGGGAGTGAAACGTCGAAATTTCCGGTTTTTTCTTGTCGATTCGCTTCGGCAAGAGGCTCGAAATCCGCTCCTGCATTTCGCGGGCCGCTTTGTTGGTGAAGGTAACGGCGAGAATGCGGTCCGGCGCGACCCCGCTCTTGATCAGCCGCGCGATGCGGTAAGTAACGACGCGAGTTTTGCCGGTTCCGGCGCCCGCGAGAACGAGAAGCGGCCCGGAAAGCGTTTCGACGGCGGCCGTTTGCGCGGCGTTGAGCGACATATTTCCCCTTTCTGCAAAAAAATTTCGACTCGATTCGAGAAGGCGTCAATATATTAATATAACGAACGGTAAAAACGCCCCGCTCAGCGAACGTCGAACGACCGGCGCGTCGGGAACGTCCGGCGAAACGTCAACCGCGCTCGTACTCCGCCCGAGCGTCGCGCAAAATCTTCCGAACGAGAAAATCGACGTCGACGCCGTCCGCCTGCGCCAAATAATTCAACGCGATCCGTTCGCGAAGCGCCGGAAGCGCCGCCCGATCGACGTCGTCCGCCGAAACCGCCGTCCGCCCGGCGAACGCCGCGAACGCCTTCGCGCCCAAAATCAACGCTTGACTCGCTCGCGGTCCCGCGCCCCGTTCGACGTATTGCTGCGTCGCTTCGATCGACGTTTTCGTCTGCGGTCGCGTCTTGCGAACGATGTTGACCGCGTGTTCGACGACGACGCGCGGCGCCGGAATGCGCCGAATCAACCCCTGAAACGTAAGAAGCTCGTCCCGACTAATCGTCGGCGGCTCCGGCGCGCGCGCTTCGCCGGTCGTTCGCAAGACCGTCTCGATTTCGTCGGAGGCCTTGGGGTAATCGATTTTGACGCTGAAGAGAAAGCGGTCGAGCTGCGCGTCCGGAAGCGGGTACGTTCCTTCGCTTTCGAGCGGGTTTTGCGTCGCGACGACGAAGAACGGCGCGTCGAGTTCGTACCGCCGCCCGGCGACCGTTACTTGGCGTTCTTGCGTCGCTTCGAGGAGCGCGGCTTGCGTTTTCGGCGGCGTTCGGTTGATTTCGTCGGCGAGAACGACGTTCGCGAAGATCGGGCCCGGCGCGAACGCAAAGGAGCGCGTTCCGGTCGCCGGGTCTTCTTGGAGAACGTCGAAACCTAAAATATCGGCGGGCGTCAAGTCCGGAGTGAACTGGATTCGGCGAAAGCGCAAGTCGAGCGCGGCGGCGATCGTTCGCGCAATTTTCGTCTTCCCGAGCCCCGGAACGCCGACGAGCAAGACGTGTCCGCCCGCGAAGATTCCCGCCAAAACTTCCTCTAAAACGGCGCGGCGCCCGACGATCTCCCGTTCGAGCCGCGCTAAAAACCGCTCCTTAAACTCGCCGAATTTTTGCAACAATTCGACGTCGTTCGTCGCGAGCGCGCCGTCGGTCGTTTCGTTGATTTTCGTCGTTTCGTTCGTTGGTTCGCTCATCGCCGCCCTCGTCTTTCGCCCAAAGTTCGATTCGTTTAACTATTATACGCGTTTTACCGGTCGCGCCGCTTACTCTTAATACACGTTATCGACCGAAAGGGCCCGCAACGTCGCCCAAGCGGCTCTTTTTTCCTTCGTCTCGCTCGACTCGCGCCGTTTTTTTTCGCGAAAGTCCGCAAAAACGCTCCCTTTTCTCCGATTCGCGCAAACGCCGCAAAACGCCGACGCTCCGCAAAACGCCGGGTCGGCGCGAACGTCAAAAACGCAAAAAACCGAGCGAACTCGGCTTGCGTCGAATTTGCTCGGTTTTTTATTCGTCTAAATCGCGAACCGCCCAATCGGCGCGACTCGGCGGTTCGCGATTTTAGGGTTCGCCCCTCGACGACTATTTTTTACCGCCTTGCGCCGGTTTCGGGTTGCGCTCGCGGATGATTTCCTCTTGAATGTTCGCCGGAACGCGTTTATACTTGAGGAATTCCATCGAGAAAACGCCTTGACCTTGCGTCATGCCGCGGAGGGTCGAGGAGTAACCGAACGTTTCGGCCAACGGAACTTCGCCGACGATACGGCAGTTCGAACCGGTCGTTTCGGTCGCCGAGACGACGCCGCGACGGCTCGAGAGGTCGCCGACGACGCTCCCTTGGAAGTTTTCCGGGCATTCGACGTCGATCTTCATGATCGGCTCGAGGAGCGCCGGTTTCGTTTTCGGGAAGTTTTCGCGAAGCGACGTTTGAGCGCAGATGCGGAACGCCAAGTCGCTCGAGTCGACCGCGTGGAACGAACCGTCGTTGACGACGATCTTCAGGTCGACGACCGGGTAACCGGCGATCGGACCTTTTTCCAACGAGCTTTCGTATCCCTTCTTAATCGCCGGGATGTAGTTCGACGGAATGACGCCGCCGGTGATTTCGTCTTGGAAGATAAAGGTTTCTTCCGCGTTCGCTTCTTCTTCCGGAATCGGCGACATAATACCGCAAATGTGCGCGAATTGCCCGGAACCGCCGGATTGTTTCTTGTGCTTCGTGTCGAATTCGATCGCTTGCGTCGGCGCTTCGCGGTAGTTGACTTTCGGCGCGGACGTTTCGACTTCGACCTTGTATTCGCGGCGGATGCGTTCGATATAAACGTCGAGGTGGAGTTCGCCCATCCCGGCGATGAGGGTTTCGCCGCTTTCCGGGTCGGTCTTGACCGTCAAGGTCGGGTCTTCCTTGCGGAAGCGGTAAAGCGCTTTGCCGAGTTTGTCCGTGTCGCGGGTTTCGCAAGCCTTGATCGCGACTTGGATAACCGGTTCCGGAATGAAGATCGATTCGAGCGTGCAGTATTTCGCCGTTTCGCAGTACGTTTCGCCGGACGAACCTTCGATACCGATGACCGCGACGATGTCGCCGGCGCCCGCCGATTCGAGTTCGACCCGTTGTTCGGCGTGCATGCGGAAGATGCGGCTGACGCGTTCTTTGTGACCGGTGCGTTGGTTGACGTAGCTTTCGCCCTTCTTGAGCGTCCCTTCGTAAATGCGCATGAAGGTGAGCGTCCCGTACGGGTCTTCGACCGTTTTGAACGCCATCGCGATCAGCGGGCGGTCGTTCGCCGGAGTGAGAACGAATTTTTCTTCTTCGCCGGTTTCCTTGTTGACGCGGAACGCGGAGCCTTCGCGGTCGAGCGGCGACGGGAGGTAACGGGAAATCGCGTCGAGCAAAAGTTGAACGCCCTTGTTGCGGTACGCGGTGCCCATGAAGACCGGCGTGAGTTGGCGCGCTTGCGTCGCTTTTTTGACGACTTCGTAAATCAGGTCGAGCGGAACTTCGCGTTCTTCGAGGAGCGCTTCCATCATCTCGTCGCTGTACATCGAGAGCGTTTCGAGCATATTTTGGCGCGCTTCGTTATATTCGTCGACGAGTTCCGCCGGAATATCTTCTTCGCGAACTTTTTCGCCTTGCGGGCCGTCGAAGTAGTAGGCGCGACCGGTGATCAAGTCGACGACGCCTTCGAAATTTTGTTCGGCGCCGATCGGGATTTGCATCATGACCGCTTCGCAGTCGAGCTTTTCGTGCAGTTGTTGAACGACGCGGCGCGGGTTCGCTCCGACGCGGTCCATTTTGTTGATGAACGCCAAGCGCGGAACGCCGTAACGCTTCATTTGGCGGTCGATCGTGAGCGATTGCGCTTGAACGCCGCCGACCGAGCAGAGAACCAAAACGGCGCCGTCCAAAACGCGGAGGCAGCGTTCGACTTCGACCGTGAAGTCGACGTGGCCGGGCGTGTCGATCAAGTTGATCGTCGTGTCGCCCCATTCGACGCGGGTCGCGGCGCTGGCGATCGTGATCCCGCGTTCTTGTTCGAGGTCCATGCTGTCCATCGTCGCGCCGCCGTCGTGAACTTCGCCGATTTTGTGCGTGCGACCGGTGTAAAAGAGAATGCGCTCGCTAAGAGTCGTCTTTCCGGAGTCGATGTGAGCGGAAATACCAATGTTGCGCCAATTTTTTAATTCAGACATTGTTGCAGCGTCCTGTCGCGTCGACGAAAATGCTTAAAGCGGATTCAAACTTTGATTTTACTAACCGATGAAGTAACCGATGAAACGCGGCGTTCGCGCCGCGCGGAGCGTTTCAAGTCGCGTCGACGCTTTAATATCGACGACTTGACGCTAAGGAACCGGCGCCGCCTTTCGACGACGCGCGTTCAAAAACATTGATTCCGAAACGTTAATCGATTCAAACCGAAACGCGGGAGTCCGGCCCGCGTCGACGCGTTTTCGAGGGGTCCAGTCTCAAAAATCGCGAAACCGTTTTCGTCGACCGGCGCGAGGGACGCGTCGGCAAGAAGAACGGAGCAAATCGACCGCTTTGGAGTCGCCATTATACCCGATCTTTCCGGGTCGACAAGAGCGCAAACCGGCTTTTTCGCCCAAAAGGACGCGTTTTTTCAAGAAAACCTCCAAAATTATCGGAAAAATCGCGTCGGCGGCCCGCTTTCACTCGCACAATCTCGACGTTTTTTAACCGTCTGTGCGCCAAATTTTCCGCTAAAAATTAAATCTTTCGAACGATCGCCGCGAAAAATCGCTCTGGACGCCGCGCCCTCAAATCGCTACAATCGCCAAAACCGCGTTTATCGACCGTCGACGACGCGCCCCCTAACGCCAACGCTCCGCCGTCGGCTTCGCGCTCGACGTCGCCGACCAACGCTCCCCAAGCAACGTTGCCCAACCGACTAACGCTTGCCAACCAACGTCGCCCAACCGACTAACGCTTGCCAACCAACGTCGCCCAACCGACTAACGCTTGCCAACCAACGTCGCCCAACCGACTAACGTTTGCCAACCAACGCTCCCCGCACCGCGAAAGAAAACGCTTATGAACGCCGCGAAAAAACGCCTCGTTTGGCTCGGACACAACGCTTTCCTCTTCGAATTTAACGGCGCTCGATTCCTCGTCGACCCGTTTTTGCCGTCCGGGCTTTCGCCGACAAAACCGGAGGAAGTCGCCGCCGACTACGTTCTCGTCTCGCACGGGCACGCCGACCACTGCGCCGACGCCGCGACGGTCGCTCGGAAAAACGACGCGCCGATCGTCGCCGTCGCCGAAGTCGCCGACTATTTCGCCGAACAAAAGCTCCGCGTCGAACCGACGAACGTCGGGGGCGCCGTTTACGTCCCGATTTCGCCCGACGAAAGCGTTCCGAAAGCGCAAATTTTGACCGTCGCCGCGCCGCACTCGTCGACCTGCCCGAACGGCGCGCCCGGCGGAACGTCGCTCGGCTTCGTCCTTTCCTTTTCGCAAAACGGCAAGCCGCTCGCCCCGAACGCCGTCGACGAAATCAAACCGCTCCGCGAAACGCTCGCCGACGCCGACGCGTTTTCGATTTACTTCGCCTGCGACGCCGGTTATTTCAGCGACATGAGCTGGATCGGCTCGCTCGGAATCGACGTCGCCGTCCTTCCGATCGGCGACCGTTACACGATGGGGCCGTCCGCGTCCCTCGACGCGATCCGCGCGCTCCGTCCGAAATACGTCGTTCCGTCGCATTACAACACTTGGCCGCCGATCGCGCAAAACGTCGAACGCTGGAGCGCCGCCGTCGAGAAATGGGCCGCCCCCGCCGCGCCGCTCGTCGTGAAAATCGGCGTCGCGCTCGAGTCGGACGAAAAGGGCGATTGGCGTTAACCCCGCCGCCGCGACGCGCTCGAAGCGTCGTCGAAACGCCGTCGAAGCGGGCCCGTTTGAAAACGCTCAAAAACACAACGATTTTCAAACAAATCAAACGTCGATTAACGTCGCGTTAACAACAAAATCAAAACCGAAGCCGCCGCGCGCGCCGTTCCTCCGCCGAAACCGCTTCCGCAACCGAATTTAACCGTTTCCGCAACCGAACCCGAACCCGCGAATAAAATGATACGCGCTCAAAACTTAACGAAAATTTACGGTCGTTTCATCGCGACCGAAAACGTCTCGTTCCAAATCGCGAAAGGCGAAATCGCCTGCTTCCTCGGCCCGAACGGCGCCGGCAAAAGCACGACGATGAAGATGCTGACCGGCTTCCTCGCGCC
>JAFTUJ010000414.1 GCA_017466305.1 Thermoguttaceae bacterium | reverse complement strand
TTTAAGCCGCGACGCGTTAAAATCGCCGCGACAAGCGATTCCCCTTGCGCAGCCGCGACTTTTTTGGTATCGTTCGCAAGTCGGAGCGCCGCCGCTTCGACCCATTTTCCCCGTTGTCGCCAGTTTGCGCAAACCGCCTAAATTTCGATGAAAAAACGCCGTCGTCAATTTTACCGCCGCCGTCCCCGCGCCCCCGAAGAGATCGGAGGCGACGGCCAAGACTCGTTTCTCGACGTCGTTTCGAACCTCGTCGGCGTCTTGATCATCCTCGTCATGATCGCCGGAACGCGAGCCCGCAACGTCGCCGCCGACGCCGCGCTCGAACAAGCCGCCGAGTCGCCGTCCGCCGCGTCGACGCCGCAAAACGCCGAGCAAATCGCTTACGTCGCCGCCGCGAAATCGCTCGCCGAGACGCGCCAAAACGTCGTTCGACTCCAAAACGAAACGGAAGACCTCAACGCCCGAACGCTCGACGTCGAACGCCAAGCCGACGCCGCCGAAGCGGAATACCGCGCCGTTTTTCAAACGCTCGCCGAAATCGACGCCGAAATCGAACTCGCGTCGCGCCGACGCTCCGACGCCGATAAAATTGCGTTCGACCTCAAAAGCGAAATTTTCGAAAAAGAAAAAAAACGCGACGACTTGCGCCGAGAAAAAGAAGCGCTCGCCGCAGCCCGCCCCCAAGCGACCGTCCTCGAAAACTTGCCGACGCCGATCTCCCGCCCGGTCGACGGTCGCGAAGGCTTTTTCCGACTCAAAAACGGTCGACTCTCGCACGTCCCGCTCAACGAGTTTCAAGAGCGCGCGCGACTTTACTTCAAAAATTTTCGCGGCGATTTTGAAAAAAAGACGCTGGAAGACAAATTCGGCCCGTCCGAAGGATATACGTTTCATTTTTTCGTCGACTTAGAAAAGCGACGCTCCGGCGACGAAATCGTTTACTCGGCCCTGTTCCGTTACGGCGAATGCGTTCCTTCGAGCGACGAAATCGGCGAACCGGTCGACGAAGCGCTGTCGAACCCGAACTCCGTTTTTCGCGAAAAACTCCTAAAATACGTTCGCGACGACACGACGATCACCGTTTTCGTTTACCAAGATTCGTTCGAATATCTTCGCGACGTTAAAAAATTCATTTTTTCCGCCGGTTATCAATTAGCGTTGCGACCTCTCCCGGACGCCGCGCCGATCGCCGTTTCGCCGGAAGGAACCCAATCGGCGACGCATTAACCGCGTCCGCCTTTTGTTCGTTCCTCGTTTCCCTATCCGCCCATCTCCCTCGTTTCCCCTATTTCCCCCATTTCCCCTTATTTACTCGCGCCGAATCGTCGTTTGACGCTTAAATCGGCGCGCGTCCCGTTAAGGCAACGAATATGACGCTCAACAATCCGGTTAAAATCGGCCCTTACCGTTGCGGTCGCGGCGAACCGCTCCTCTTGATCGCCGGCCCTTGCGTTCTCGAACGCGAAACGTCGCCGAAAATCGCGACGCGTCTTCGCGAAATCGTCGACGAGCTCGCGACCGAAGGCGTTCCGCTTCAGCTCGTTTTCAAAGGCTCCTTCGACAAGGCGAACCGCACCGGCGTCGGGTCGTTCCGCGGTCTCGGCCTCGACGAAGGCCTCAAACTCCTCGCTCAAATCCGCCAAGAAACCGGACTTCCGACGACGACCGACGTTCACGAAACGACGCAAGCGGCGCCGGTCGCGGAAGTCGTCGATTTACTGCAGATTCCGGCGTTCCTCTCGCGCCAAACCGACCTGCTCGCCGCCGCCGCGAAAACGGGCAAGCCGGTTCACGTCAAAAAAGGTCAGTTTATGGCGCCGCAAGATATGCGACACGTCGCCGCTAAACTGGAAGCGTTCGGCTGTTCGGACGTTCTACTCGGCGAGCGCGGGACGTTTTTCGGATACGGCGCGCTCGTCAACGACTTCCGTTCCCTTCCGATCATGCGGCAAACCGGCGCTCCGGTCGTTTTCGACGCGACGCACAGCGTTCAAGAACCGAGCGCGGCGGGGGGCGTTTCCGGGGGCAAACGCGAGTTCGTCGGCGCGCTCGCTCGAGCGGCGGCGGCGGTCGGAATCGACGCGCTCTTTCTCGAAACGCACTTCGACCCGGACGCGTCCCCCTGCGACGGCCCGAACATGATTCCGCTCGACGAAACGCCCGCGCTTCTTCGAACGGTCGTCAAAATCCGCAATTTGGTCGAGTAAAATTCGCCGACGCGCCGTCCGTCGCATTGGACGGCGCGCTTTCCCCGGTTTCCCCCGCCGCCCGACGTCGCGCTTTCTCCGGTTCCCCCGCCGCCCGACTTCGCGCTTTTCTCGGTTTCCCCCGCCGCTCGACGTCGCGCTTTTCTCGGTTTCTCGATTCCCTTTACCGACTTTCCCATTCTTCCCCGTTTTACTTGTACGCGTTGCTTTTTCGCGTCGTTTCCTTTTTCCGCGCCTCCTTTCCAGCCGCGACCGCTTTCCTTTCAAGAAATAAAAAACGCAAGACGCGATAAACGTCTTGCGTTTTACAGATTCAGGAGCGAACGCCGTCGCGCTTAACCGCGAAACTTACGAGAAGTTTCGACGCTCGCTTTGAATTTCGATCTTGCGATCATTAGCACGCCGGGGCGCACGGAGCCGGAGCGCACGGAGCGCACGGAGCCGGGGCGGCTTCGCACGGAGCGCACGGAGCGCAAACCGGTTTGCAGAAGCGAACCTTCAGGCAACGGAATTTCTTAACGAAGCAGGGCTTCTTGCAGACCGGAGCGCACGGAGCGCATTCGGCTTTCGCCGGTTCGCACGGAGCCGGAGCGGCTTCGCAAGCCGGGGCGCACGGGGCCGGAGCGGCTTCGCAAGCCGGAGCGCACGGGGCGCATTCGACGGCGCAAACCGGTTTGCAGCACGCGATTTTCGCGGCGAAGCAGGCTTTCGCGTTCTTGACGGCGCAGACGGTCTTAGCGACGGCGGATTTCAGCGCGACGCACGGACGAATGCACGGAACGGTGATCGTGGCGCAAGTCGCGTCGCAGGTCGGCGCGCACGGGGCGACGTCGCAAGCCGGGGCGCACGGAGCCGGAACCGGAGCGCACGGGGCCGGAGCGGCGGCTTCTTCTTGAGCGAAAACGTTCGCGGTAGCGAGAGCGAGGACGACAGAAAGAAGGATACGAGTCTTCATCTGTAAAAATCTCCTAAAATCGGGTTGTTTAGTTTTTTGGCTTTCGCCTTTTACATCACATTGTTATTATCGACCTTCGGTCTCTAATAATTTAAGTATTTTCCGTATTTTTTTTATTTTCCGTAAAGCGCTTATTTTAAAGTCGCGTCTCTACGATTTAAGTATATACCCGCTTGCGCAAAACTTCAAGCGGCGTTTTGATTAAATCGGAAACTTATTTTATTTTTGCCGCGACATAATCGTTCTCTTCGGAACAACTGATCGCACAGACAAAAACCTCAAACTTTTTAAACGTTACGGTCGATAAAAAAATTTCATTTCTTTATCGTTCATATCGCGCCGCCGCGTTTTGCCGCGGCGCGGTCGTTCGCTCTTGTTATTCGGATCGGACGTTAATTCCGAACGCGCGTTTCTAAAGCGATTTTCGCGAAAAACTACGCCGTCCCCGCAAAACCTACGTTTTACGCAAACTAAACGCCTTTTCCTTTTTATCTATTTTAACGCAACTTTCTTGTTTTTTCAAGACGTTTCGTTATTTTTTTTTCTCAAAAGCGAATTTTTACGCGCCAAACGAACGTCTATAACGATTTTAACGTTTAGGTCGTCGTTTTCCAACGTCGCGCGGGCGACGTTTCGCTTATCGGACGCCAACTCAGCGAAAATTGCGCTTTTTAACGTTTGCGGTAAAAAGAACGACGCGTTCCGCATTTTTGCCGTTGCGTTCTTTCTTTTTTACGTTCGCGAGCCGTTATTCTTGCGCCGTTTGCGCTTGCTCCGCCTCCTCGTCTTCGAAACCGAAAACGGGATAATACTTCGGCGAAACGATCGCCCAAAGAACGCGATCGCGTTCCCAATACTTGCGAGCGACGCGCGCAACGTCGTCGACGGTCGTTTGAGCGATCGCTTCCTCAAATTCTCGCTCGCGTCTTGCCGGCGGCGTTTCCGGCGCGACTCGGTAAAATTCGTCGAGAATCAACCGAAACGTTCGCTCTTTTAAACCGACGTATCGTCCTCTTTCCTCCAAAATAATTTGCATTTTTGCTTGACGGCATGTTTCTTCCGATATTAACGATTCTATCGCCTCGTTAATCGTTCCCCAAACGCGGCGCGACGCTTCCGGGAGATTTTCCGGCTCCGTCGTCCAACGAATCGTCATATAACTCGGCGCGGGCCCCGGCGAAAACTCGACGCGGAACTCGCAATCGCCGTCGAAATATTCCTCAAAACGTTCGCCCAAGCGCCCGGACGCGTCCCCCGCGCCCTCCCAAATCTTCTGCAAAACGGTCAACGCGGCGACGTCGGCCCGTTCGGACGCGGCGGGAACCGGAGCGGCTAAGATCGCGGTTCCGACGGACGCGCCGCGCGCCAACGCGAAACGACGAATCGGCTGCGTCGGTTCGTTCGGGCGGTCGTAATTAATCGGACGAAAGTTCGGGTTCGCCGGAATCGCTTCCAAACGAGCGAACGCCGCGGCCGCCGCCGTCGTTCCGGCGAGCGAGCCGTCGACGCCGACGATCAAATTTTGCGGCGAAAAAATTTGCCGCCAAAACGCCCGCAAATCGTCCGGCGTCGCCGACGCGATCGCGGCCGCCGTCTCCGCCGCCGGAGCGGGAAAC
>JAFTUJ010000413.1 GCA_017466305.1 Thermoguttaceae bacterium | reverse complement strand
TCGATTACGAAGGCGAGCTTGTCGTCGTGATCGGGAAAGAGGGGAAAGATATCCCGCGTTCCGAAGCGATGGAATACGTCGCCGGGTACTGTTGCGGGAACGACGTGTCGGCGCGCGATTGGCAAAAAGACAAGCCGGGCGGGCAATGGTTTTTGGGCAAGTCGTTCGATTCGTTCGCACCGATCGGCCCGACGCTCGTTACCGCGGACGAAGTCGGCGACCCGAACGCGCTGAAAATCGAAACGCGCCTCAACGGCGAAACGGTTCAATCGGGGAACACGAGCGATTTCATCTTCCCGATCGACTACTTAATTTCCTATATTTCGCAGGTGATGACGCTGAACGTCGGCGATTTGCTCTTTACCGGCACCCCTTGCGGCGTCGGCGACGCGCGCAAACCGCCCCTTTACCTTAAAGCCGGCGACGAAATTGTCGTCGAGATCGAGAAGGTCGGAACGCTCCGCAACTTGGTCGTCGAAGACTGACGCCGGACGCTCGCCGATAGAATGTAAACGCCGGCCCTAAATGTTGGAATATTTCGCCTATTTTAACGCGCCGACGTCGAACGACGTCGCGCTTATTATCGGAACTGAAAATAGTTTTTGCGCCGAGGATTGATAATGACTAACGCTACTGATGATTCCCGCTACCTGACGCAAAGCCTCGAAGACTACCTCGAAACGATTTACGAGTTAACGCAAACCGAGAAAGTCGTCCGCAGCAGTTGCGTCGCCGACCGAATGGGCGTCAAGCGTCCGTCGGTAACGAGCGCGCTTAAAGCGTTGGCGGAGAAGGGATACGTTGTTTACTTGCCTTACGTCCCGATCACGTTGACCGAGCTGGGCGAAAAGGAGGCGCGCAAAATCATCCGACGGCACGCGGCGATGGAAATTTTCCTCGAACGGATTCTCGGCGTCGACGCGAAAACGTCGAAAGAGTCCGCTTGCCGCCTCGAACACGCGATGAACGACGAAATTACGACGCGTTTGGTTGAGTTTGTCGAGTTCGTCGACAGCTGTCCGCGCGTCGGCGCTTCGCTCTTCCGGCGTTCCGATTATCACTGTCGCGAAAAGAATAACGACCAATTTTGCGCGATGTGCATTCACGGCTGCCTCGACGAAATCGTTCATACCGGGCGCACCGTCGATCTGTCGAGCGTTCACCGCGCGGCGCAATCGCTGAACGAGGCGAGCGCCGAACACGACGCCGTTATTTTGGCGCGGATTCCGGAAGAGTTGCAAGAGCGGCCCGAATTTTCGGCGACGAATTGGCGTCCGAATAAAACGTTGCGGATTCTTCGCGACCAATGCGACGAAACGACCGTCGCGACGTTAATCGACGATCAAACGTGCGTCGTTTCGCGCGAAGACGCCGCGAAGATTGAAGTCGTTCCTTGCGAATAATCGTTGAGATAATATTATCGCGACGCCGGTGTTGAAAATTGTTTGAATTCAGCGTCGCAAAACGGGGCGGAAGCGAGACGAAGAGGGCGAAAGGGGCGGTTTGACTAATTTTCGACGAACGTTGCGAACGACGGCGACGGTCGGAGCAGTCGGGGCGCTTTTCGCTCTTTTTTGCGTCGTCGCGGTCGAGCGAGAGCGGCGAACGGCGGAGCGCGAAGGGCTTGTCGCGTCGCGATTTGTTCCGGCGACGTCGGAGAACGCCGTCGATAAAACCGGTAAAAGCGACAAAAACGGCGAAAACGGCAAGAACGGGGCGAGCGTTTTCGTTCCGTTCGATTCGCCGCGGGCGCAAATCGCCGCCGACCGAGCCGTCGTCGAATTTTTGCGGACGACCGAGCGTCGGGACGATTCGCCGGAAGCGTCGGGGATTCGTCGTGCTCGAATTCTTGAAGCGCGCCGTCGTTTCGCGACTTCCGACGTCGCGGAGGAACGCCGTTTGCGCCGAGTCGACGACGCGCGAGCCGCCGCCGACGCCGTTGAAACGTTGCGCGCTTGGACGGACGCGCCGGACGACGGCGAGTTTGCCGATATTTCCGTTAGCGCCGACGCCGATTTTAGCGTCGATTCTTCTTTTGCTTGCGTCGACGGCGAAAACGCCGGGCGCGTTTTGAACGATTCTAGCGATTTTAACGATTCTTGCGACGATTTCGACGTCGATCTCGCCGCCGCGAGCGCGTTTTTGGCCGAGTTGAGCGACGAACCGTCCGCGTCGAGCGTTCCGCTGGCGCCGCTGACCGCGTTGGACGACGCGGGCGACTTCCGCGACGCCGTCGTTTTTCTCGACGCGAACGCGTTGACGCCGGTTCCGGTCGCCGTCGAGGCGGTCGTTTGGGACGCCGCGCCGCGAACGGTCGCCGTCGTCGGGGCCTTTCAGGCGGCGTTCGCGCTCTTCGCGACGTTCGGCGCTCGCTTTTTTTGCGTTGATTGGGCGCGATTCTTTTCGGTTTGGAACGTTCGCCGTCGGGGAAACGTCGCAAGCGCGGCGGCGTCGACGCGACTTCTTGCTTTCTTCGAACGTTGGGGCGCGGCGCGAACGCTCGCCGACCTCGCCGTCGTTCGGCTTCTCAATTGATTTCGAGCGCTTAGCGAGCGCGTTTCTTGATTGAATTTTGTCGGCGTTTTCTCGCGACCGCTCGTCAAGGGGCGGGCCGGGGGAGCGTTCGTCTATTTCTTGTCGAAATTTTGAAAAATAGAAAGATAAAAAGATAATGTTCGATAAAATTCCCGGCGTCGAGGCGCAAAAGCGTCCGGTTTTCCGGTTTCTAGCGATTTTAACGGCGCGGCGTCGGCGGCGTTCGGCGGGGGCGCGGTCAACGTTCCATTGGAGCGCGACGCCCAAAATACGCAAATTGCCCCAATTAACCAAGACGTTGGGAGTCCTCAAAACAAACAAGACG
>JAFTUJ010000047.1 GCA_017466305.1 Thermoguttaceae bacterium | reverse complement strand
TGGACGACGGCGAGGATCGCGCCGCGGTTTTGCGCTTCGACGATCGGGTCGGTTCCGGCCGGGAGTTGGGTGTTGACGATCGTGTCGACGCCGCCGACGAGCGCGAGATTTTGGAATTGCGCCGACGGGAGGAAGATCACCTTCGTAACGAAGTTGCCGCTTTGAACTTGGTCGAAGTCGGCGTCGGTGAACTTCACCGGAATCGCGTTGTGATCGAGATAAGCCTTCGTGCGCGGCGTCACGGCGTTAATCGTCAACGTCGGGTAGAGGGTCAGGTTCGGGCGATTCGGGATGTTCGAGAGCTTCAGGCGATAGCTGCGCGCCGTCGCGAAGTTTTGGAGACCCGGGCTGACGAGCGGCGCGGACGCGAAATCGCCGATGGAGACGACGTCCCAATTAATGTTCATGCCGTCGGCGCCCTTGAAGAGAATTTGGGCGATTTCCGTTTGACGCGGTTGCGCGACAACGGCGGTTTGCAACGGCGCGACCGGAGCCGGAGCCGGAGCCGGGGCCGGCGCCGCGGGACGACCGATAAAACCGCCGCGGAACGGACCCGCTCCGCAAGCGACGACGACGGTAAGCGCCAATAACAGTACTTTGCAACGCATCTGTTTTGTCTCCAATGTGAGGTCTGAGGGTCGAAGATTTTGCCCGACGCCCTTTGTTAAAGTTCGCGTCGTTCGACGAATCGCGTCAAAATCCGAAACGCGCCGTCGGGAACGCCAAGCGTTCGCGACGAACGGAACGAAAATGGACGACGACGAGACGAACGACAAACGACGCGCCGCGCTTCAAGCGGAACAAGGTCCGACTAACGCAACGGCGCTCGACGCCGGAAATGTCTCCGATCGACGACGGGCGGACGTTAAAAATCGACGCATCGAAAAAATTTTTAACGAATTTCTTTGGGGTTATCGGAAGACCGCGCGGGCCTTCGTTGATATTTTTAAGGAAAACCGAGATTTTGCGAAAAAAAAGGTAGCGCAAAATCGTTATATTTGGTACAATGCGCTACGACGGTTTGGCGCGGCGCAAATTTAACCCGAATAATTTTTATTATAATTCAGGAGTCGAGATTTTTCAAGGAAAAACCTTGCGTTTCTCGGCAAGAACCGCGGACGGGCGTCGCTAAAATGCGTTCGACGCTCATTAAACGCACGAACGTTAAATTACGCGCGATCCTCGCGAACCGCGCGACGCTTCGAGTCGATATTTTGCGCAAAGGCGTTTCGGGGGAGTTTGAGGGAAATGAGGAACGACGGAAGGGAACGGCGAAGAGGAGGGCGGCGATGAACGGCGGCGAGCGCGACGTTGCGAGAAAAAAGGCAAGTTGGGGAAACGGGGGAAAATATGCGCTTTGGGCGGGCGTCGCGGCGTCGGCGGCTTGCGTCGCGTCGTTTTCGGCCGAGCGAACGTTGGACGAGGTTTCGGGCGTTTCGGCGGCGGTCGCGGCTTCGGTTTCGGTTTCGTCGGCGGAGTCGGCGAGCGTCGAGGCGGCGGACGTTCGCGACGGCGCGCGGGAGTCGGCGTCGGAGCGTCTTTTGCGGGAGTCGATCGTTCGGCTCGAGGGGTTGCGTTCGCTTTCGGCGGATTTGAATTTTGAGGCGCGTTTTTTTGGCGAGCGGTATTTTGGTCGCGGGCGATACGAGGAGACGAGCGAGGCGAGCGCGGCGTCGGGCGTCGCGTCGCGCCGTTCGTCGTTGGAGAACGTTCGGTATCGGTTGCGGGCGTCGGTCGCTCGCGGGAGCGCGAAGGAGGCGCGCGGCGACGGCGAGGAAAACGTTTTGGAGATTGTTTGCGATTGCGACCGGCAGGCGCTTTGGACGTATTCGTCGTTGGAGGGGGCGAAGGCGTTGACGCGGATCGACGTCGCGGAGTTGTCGAACGGGTTGGCGAGTTTGCGTCCGGACGAGTTGGCGGCGGTTGGCGTCGAGGGGCCTTGCGCGATGAACGGATTGCCGGGGCTCGGCGGTTTAGCCGGGACGTTGCGGCGGTTGTCGGCGGTTTATCGATTTGAGCCGCGCGTCGAGAAGGCGCCGGCGTTTAAGGGGGCGGACGTCGTTAAGATAACGGGGCGAGCGCGCCGACCGTTTTGGGAAACGTCGAAGCGAAGGCTGGGCGTCGACAAAATCGAACCTTATTTGAACGAAAATTTGCCGGGCAATGTTGAAATTTATTTTGGCGCCGATTGGCCGTTTCCGTACAAGATCGTTTATTTTTCCCTTGCGGAGAACGAGGAAAGGACGCGCAACGACGTTTTTACCGTCGAGTATTCGTCGGTGGTGCGGAACGACGCGACGATTCGACCGGAAAACTTTAATTATAATCAACCGCAAATCACTTTTGAGCGCGTAACGTCGAAATATATTGAAAGTTTGATTTCCGGCGTCAATTAGCTTTGTCGGTAACGAAATTTGGCGGAGCGGCGATAAACGGCGTTCGGCGGAAGCGGCGTTCGTCGGGGCGGCGTTCGGCGGGGCGACGTTCGTCGGGGCGACGTTCGGCGGGAGCGGCGTTCGGCGGGAGCGGCGTTCGGCGGGAGCGGCGTTCGTTGGGGGCGAAAGTTAACAAAAATAAAAGTCAACGAGAACAAAAAAATTAACAAGACTCAAAGTCAAAGAGAACGAGGAGAACGATGGCGAATAAAGCGGGCGCAAATTCCGTTTTGAAAATTTTGGAGATGAAAAAACGCGGCGAAAAGATCGCCGTCGTTACCGCTTACGACTATCCGACGGCGCGGATGGCGGACGCGGCGGGGCTCGACATGCTCCTCGTCGGCGATTCGTTGGCGACCGTCGTTCAAGGCCGGGCGACGACGTTGGGCGCGACGCTCGAGCAAATGATCTATCACGCGGAGGCGGTCGTTCGAGGCGCGGAACGGGCGTTGGTCGTCGTCGACGTTCCGTTTCCTTATTGCCAACTCGGCCCGGACGAAGCGGTTCGGGCTTGCGCGCGCATTTTGAAGGAGACGGAGGCGACGGCGGTCAAAATCGAAGGGGGCGCGTCGCGAGCGGAGACGGTTCGGGCGGTCGTCGCGGCGGGGATTCCGGTCGTCGGACACTGCGGGCTCGTTCCGCAAAGCGTCAAGGCGCTCGGCGGGTAC
>JAFTUJ010000046.1 GCA_017466305.1 Thermoguttaceae bacterium | reverse complement strand
TTTAGCCCAATCTGCCAATTTTGCGCGACCGTCGTTTTTGTTCGACCGTTTTTTCGTCAAAATAGTCAAAAAACGCGCCCTTCCGACGCCGCCGCCTGCCAAAATGACGCAAAACGACCGCCGCCGCGTTCGCGTTTGCGCCGCCGACGCCAATTTTTGCGCTCTTGGAGCGCCGTCAAAGCGAAAAAAACGCCCCAAAATCGCGAAAAATTCAAAAAAAACGCCGTTTTTTCCGATTTTCTTGCGTACCAACGAAAAGAAAGCGACTTTTGGCGCCGCGCTTGCGTAATATAAGACAACCGACGGCGCGGCGGTTCGTTTTTTGACGCTCGCCGACCGTTCGCGCTGAAAAAACGGCGCGACGCTCCGCCGTCGAACGATTTTAACCTATAACGTTTACGTCGACTTTTCCGCTCGTCCGCCCTTTCCGCGGCGACGCTCGGCGGTTTTTCCGCTTAATTTTCGCGAAAATTCGACGAACGCCCGAACTTTGCGGCGCCGATCGCTCGGTTCCGCGTCGCGTCTCCTTTTTGTCGACCGACAAGGGCGCGACGTTGCAAACACCCCCTAAGGAGTTCCAAATGGCCAAGAAAAAGTGCGGCGAAGCCGCGACGGAAAAATGCTGCGGTATGAAATTGCAACCTCTCGGCGATCGCGTCGTCGTTCGTCGCGACGAAGCCGAAGCGCAAACCGCCGGCGGCCTTTACCTTCCGGAAACCGCGAAAGATAAACCGGCGCGCGGCGTCGTCGTCAGCATCGGCGACGGTCGCGTTCTTGAAAACGGCGAACGCAGCCAATTCACCGTCAAGGAAGGCGACCGAGTCCTCTTCATGTCTTACGCCGGCGAAGACTTCAAATTCGGCGAAGACGAATTCCTCCTGATGCGCGAAAGCGACATTTTGGCGATCATTTCCTGAGCGTCGAGCGTTTTGCGCGCCGTCGCCGACGTTTTGTCGGTCGACCTTTGCCGATATTAACGGTTTTAACGCTTTTCAACGCCGACGTTTTCCGCGTCGCGCCGCGAACGTTTTTCGTTGACCGGCTTTAAATTAGCAAAATCAGTAAAATCGATATAAAAGGAGTTATTGCAATGGCGAAAATGATCGCTTTCAATCAAGAGGCTCGCGAAGCTCTCCGCCGCGGCGTTTCGAAACTGGCTCGCGCCGTCAAAGTAACGCTCGGCCCGCGCGGTCGCAACGTCGTTATCCAAAAGAGCTTCGGTTCGCCGCTCGTTACGAAGGACGGCGTTACGGTCGCTAAAGAAGTCGACCTCGAAGACGTTTACGAAAATATGGGCGCCCGTATGGTTCGCGAAGTCGCGTCGAAAACGAGCGACGTCGTCGGCGACGGCACCACCACCGCGACGATTCTCGCCGAAGCGATCTTCAACGAAGGGATGAAAGCGGTCGTCGCCGGCGTCAACCCGCTCCACATGAAGACCGGTATGGAACAAGCGGTCGCGGACGTCGTCGCCGAACTCCAAAAAATGGCGATCTCCGTCAAGGACAGCAAAACGAGCATCGCGCAAGTCGGCGCCATTTCGGCGAACAACGACGCGGAAATCGGCGGCCTCCTCGCCGACGCGATGGAAAAAGTCGGCAAAGACGGCGTCATCACCGTCGACGAAGGCAAATCGCTCAAGACGGAAGTCGAATGGTGCGAAGGGATGCAATTCGACCGCGGCTACCTCTCGCCGTACTTCGTTACCGACCCGCAAAAGATGGAATGCGTTCTCGAAAACGCTTACGTCCTTCTCTTCGAAAAGAAAATTTCGAACATTAAGGACTTCATTCCGGTTCTCGAAGCGGTCGTCAACAGCGGTCGTCCGCTCCTCATCGTCGCGGAAGACGTCGACGGCGAAGCGTTGGCGACGCTCGTCATCAACCGTCTGCGCGGCGGCATGAAGATTTGCGCGATCAAAGCGCCGGGTTACGGCGACCGTCGCAAGGCGATGCTCGAAGACCTCGGCATTTTGACCGGCGGCGAAGTTCTCTTCGACAGCCTCGGTCGCAATCCGGAATCGCTCACCCTCGCCGATCTTGGGACGGCCAAGAGCGTCGTCGTTTCGAAAGACTCGACGACGATCGTCGAAGGCGGCGGCAACCCGGACGAAATCAAAGCGCGCATCGCTCAACTCCGTCGCGAAATCGAAGTCGCGACGAGCGATTACGACAAGGAAAAGATGGAAGAACGCCTCGCGAAACTCGCGGGCGGCGTCGCGAAGATCAACGTCGGCGCGGCGACCGAAGCCGAAATGAAGGAAAAGAAAGCCCGCGTTGAAGACGCTCTGCACGCGACCCGCGCCGCGGTCGAAGAAGGCGTTCTCCCGGGCGGCGGCGTCGCGCTTCTCCGCGCCGCGTCGAACGTCGTCAAAGCCGAACTCGGCGAAGACGAAAGCGTCGGTTACAACATCGTCCTCCGCGCCTGCGCCGCTCCGATCACCCAAATCGCGGGCAACGCCGGTAAAGACGGCGGCGTCGTCGCCGAAAAAGTCCGCGAAGGTTCCGGCAACTTCGGTTACAACGCGTTGACCGACACGTACGAAGACCTCGTCGCCGCGGGCGTCATCGACCCGGCGAAGGTTACCCGTTCCGCGCTGCAAAACGCCGCGAGCGTCGCCTCCTTGATGCTGACCAGCGACGCGCTCGTCGCCGACATGCCGAAAGACGACAAAGCCGGCGCCGCCGCTCCGGACATGGGCGGCATGTACTAATCGCCGATTAGCCCTTTAACCGACGAACGCGCCGCCGTCCTTTTAAACGACGCAAGTCGCGCGTTCGCAACGGTTAAGCCGACGTTTTTGTCAAAAAGTCTCGCGAGAATTCCTTTTCGCGGGACTTTTTTCTTTCCTGCGCCCCCCTCTTTAGGCTTCTCCCCCGGTTGTTCTCGACGCCGTTTCCCTTCTTTTCAGTTCTTCACCCGTTCAACCCTTCAACCGTTCGCGGCAAAAATTTTTGAAAAATCTCGACCGTTTTGAGCGTAAAACATTGCAATCGCCCCGCCGACGCGTTACAATAAAAACGTCGACGTTCCTCCGTCGACTTCGAGCGTCGCCGTCCCGTTCGCCGTCGCCGTCTATCGTTTCCTTCCGTTCATCCATTGCGCAACCCTTTTAAAATAAGGAGTAAACAATGCGACGACTTTTCGCGTTTTTCTTCTTTTTAGCGACGCTTCCCGCCGCGTTCGCCCCAACGCGACCCGCGCTCTTCGCGTTTGACGACGAGCCGAACGAGCTGAATTGGGATCGGCTCGGCGGAACCGCGACGAGTTTCCGCCATTTTTGCGAATTCGCGCGTCAAAACCCCGACTTCCGCCGCCGACTCCTCGCCGAGCAACCGTCGAACGCTTTCGAACGTCCGACGAACGCGCCGCAACGCCCGACGACAATCTGGGCGACGAGCGCCGCTTTCCTGCAATATCCCGCGAACCAATGGGGCCCCGAGCAAGTCGACGGCGAGGACGTCCTATCGTATCCGTCCGGACACGGCGGCGGGTTCGCGCGCGCCAAAATCGCCGTTCCTACATCCGGTTATTACAGGATTTGGACGCGATATCATCATTCGCAAGGAACGACGTCGACCTTTGTTCTCCGCCTCGAAGACCCGCGCGTTTTCGAATTTGACAACATGTACCAAACCGTCGTCGGCGACGTTTTCTCTTGGCGGTTCGACGCCGCCGAAATGGGCCGCCGCAACGACCCGCTTCCGACGCGACGCGACGAGCCGACCGGCTGGATTTGGGAGTCCGCGCCGACCGTTTGGCTCGAAAAAGGCGAACGCGTAATCACTTTAACCGGAACGATTTGCGACGGGCCGTTCGCGCCGCGACGCGTCGCCGCGGTCGTCCTGACCGAAGAGCCGTTGGCCGAGCCGACTTGGCCGAAAAACGGTCGTTTCGATAAGGAACGCGGCGTTTGCGTCGGAACGTCGCCGTTAAGCGACGAAGCGAAAAAATTCGCGTCTCTTTGGCGCCGCCGCCCGGTTTCGGAACCGACAAACGCCGAATTAACAACGCTTTGGAGCGAATGGCGCGACGCGTTTTTCGCCGACTTGGCCGAATATCGCGTTCCGGGAATCGAAGGCCGCCGACTTGCGTCGCTCGTCGCGTTCGACACGACGTCGAATTTAATCGGGACGCCGCTTCAACTTCGCGACGAAAAGGCGCGAATCGAGCGTTTTATCGCCGACTTTCCGAAAAACGCGTTTCTACAACTCCTTGAAGCGGAAGAGTTTACGCTCGAAAACGGTTGGTGGATCGACGGTAACGCCGACGCGTCCGGCGGGCGGATTTTGACCGCGAGTTACGGCGACGGCGCGGCGTCGGCGACTTGCGTCGCAAGCGTCCCGAAAACCGGAACTTATCGCTTTTGGGCGCGATATTTGGAACTCCCCGGTTATTTGTCGAAATTTCATCTAAGAGTCGAGTCGGTCGCCGACGCCTCGAAGTCTTGCGAATTCGAATTTTGCGCCGACGAAGAGACAAACAAAACGTCGCCCGGCTTCCGTTGGCAAGAGCAAACGCTTGAACTTCCGGCCGGCGAATACCGTCTAACGCTAACCGTAAACGGCGGCCCAGGTTTGACTTATCGCCGCTTCGATTGCGTCGTCGCGACCGACGAACTCGACTGGACGCCCCCGGAACGCGGCGCGCCGGAGCTGATCGCCCCCTTCCCAACCGACGAAAAACTAACGGTTTGGCGCGTCGACGACCCGTTCGCCGGTTTCTCGCGGCTCGCGGCGCCGAAATCGTCCGAAAACCTCGCGCCGCTCGACGTCGAACTCCCCTTCGAATCGGTCAAGACGACGCTTCTTTTGGCGCGCAACGCAACCGACGCTCCGATAACGGTTTGCCCCCAAATCGCGAACGACCCGGAGGGCCTCCTCTCTTGGCGCGTTCCGGCGTTTTCGTTCTCGCCGGAGTTCGGCTGGCAACCGTCGCAAC
>JAFTUJ010000412.1 GCA_017466305.1 Thermoguttaceae bacterium | reverse complement strand
CGCTGACGCACTTCAAAATGCACGAGTGCGCGGGCGCCGGCGGGGCGTTGAAAAACATCGGGATGGGGTGCGGTTCGCGCGCCGGGAAAATGGAGATGCACTCGAGCGGGAAGCCGATCGTCGACCATTCGCTTTGCGTCGGCTGCCGCGTTTGCGCTCAAACCTGCGCTCACGACGCGATTTCCTTCGACCCCGCGAACGGCAATAAAGCGACGATTAACGTCGACAAATGCGCCGGTTGCGGTCGTTGCATCGGTCGCTGCCCGAAAGACGCGGTCGGGGCGGCGATGGACGAGTCGTTTGAAATTTTGAACAAGAAAATTTGCGAATATTCGTTGGCCGTTCTGCAAGGGCGCCCGTCGTTCCATATCGCGTTGGTCAACGACGTTTCGCCGTTCTGCGACTGTCATGCCGAAAACGATATTCCGGTCGTTCCGAACGTCGGGATGTTCGCGTCGTTCGACCCGGTCGCGCTCGACTTGGCTTGCGCCGAAGCGGTCAACAAGCAGCCGATCGTTCCGAACAGCGCGCTCGCGAAGAAGAAGCCGAACGGCGACCACTTCTGCACGATGCACCCGACGACGAACTGGCGCTCGGTCGTCGAATACGGCGCGAAACTCGGGCTCGGCTCGCTCGATTACGAGCTGATCGAAATTTGAACGGACGGGGCGATTTGAACGGTTTGGACGGACGGAACGCTTTGGGCGAGCGGGGCGCTTTAGGATCTTTGGACGCTTTAGGCGAACGAGGGCGAACGCGCCCGTTTTTCGCCGTCGACGTCGGGAACACGCGGACGAAAATCGGGTTTTGGCGCGACGTCGAGAGCGGCCCGTTCCCGGACGCCGAGTTCGCCGACGCGTCGGAAACGTTCGACGCGACCGACGTTTGGCTCCGCTCGCTTCCGCTTGACGGCGGCGTTCCGGCGCGCTGGCTCGTTTCGAGCGTCAACGACCGCAAGGCGTCGGCGCTTGAGGCGGCGGTTCGGCGTTTTCGTCCGCTCGACGCGTTTTCGACGCTCCGGCTCGCCGACGTTCCGATTCCGGTCGAGTACGACTATCCGGAAAAACTCGGGATCGACCGCGCCGTCGCGGCGTTCGCTGGCGTTCGGCTTCTCGGGGCGGGGCGGCCGTTTTTGGCGGTCGACGTCGGAACCGCCGCGACGATCGATTGGGTCGACGAGCGCGGCGTCTTTCGGGGCGGCGCGATTTTGCCCGGTCCGCGGCTGATCGCGGAGTCGTTGCAAGCGAAAACGGCGAACCTCCCGGCGCTCGACGATCCGGAGCGGGAAGGGGCGCGAACGTTCGATTATCCGGCGACCGAGACGACGAAAGCGATTCGGCTCGGCGTCGTTTATTCGTTGGTCGGCGCGATTTCGGCGTTTTATTGGCAAACGCGGCGGCGGCTCTTGGAAAGCGGTTCCGACCCGACGCTGCTCTCGCTCTTAATCGCCGGGGGCGACGCGCGGGCGACCGAGCGGCGGTTGCGAACCCTTTTCGACGATTGGGAAGCGAGTTTCGGCGCCGATTTTGCATTTCCGCGACCGGAAATCGTCGTCGAACCGCGTTTGCTCTCGTTCGGTTTGCGGGAAATCGCGCGGTCGACGAGCGGCGAAGGCGCGGCGAAGGCGCGTTGAAGGGACGCTAAAACGACGATTGAGAAAGTTAATAGCGTTAAAATCGTTAAATTTGTTAACGATTTAGAAAGTTAATAACGTTAAAATCGTTAACTTGCTTAAAGTCGACGAGGCAAGAAAATCGCCGCGACCGTTAACCTTTGAAGTTGGGGTTGAAGCGCCGAACGCTAGCAAGGCGTTAAAATCGTTTTAACCGTTAACGTCGTAAGGCGAAACGCGGCGTTAAGGGCGGGCGAGTTGCGAAAATCTTTTCAGATTGGACGCCGGACGTCCAACCTGGCTCTTGAAACGTCGCCGCGACGGAGTAAAATAAAGGAGTAACGGCGACCGACGGCGGAACGCGTCGAAAATTGGGCGCGCCGCCTTGAACGCGTTGAAAATTGAACGCGCCGTCTCGAACGACCGAAAAAAGGAACGAAAAATGATCGAATTAACCGATTCCGTCGCGAAAACGATGAAAGAGTTCGAAAAACTTCCCGGCGTCGGGAAGAAATCGGCCGAGCGCATCGTTTATCACCTCCTGAAAGCGACGCCGGAAGAAGCGTTCGCGCTCGCCGACGCGATTCGTTCGATGAAGGAGAACGTCCGGTACTGCAAACATTGCTTCAACCTGTCGGAGGAGGAGGTTTGCGATATTTGCCGCGACGAGCGCCGCGACCGTTCGATTCTTTGCGTCGTCGAACAGCCCCGCGACTTGATCGCGTTGGAGCAAACCGGTTGTTATCGCGGACTTTATCACGTCCTGTTGGGGCGCGATTCGCCGCTCGACGGGGTTGGCTCCGACCAGCTGACGATCGACGCGTTGGTAAAACGGGTAAAAACGGGCGACTTTAAGGAGTTGGTGATGGCGACGAATCCGACCGTCGAGGGGGACGGCACCGCGTTGGCGATCACCAACCGCTTGGACGGCGCCGCGATTAAGATTACCCGACTTGCGCGCGGCGTTACGACCGGAAGCTCGCTCGAGTTCGCGAACAAGGAAATGCTTTCGGACGCGATTTCCGGGCGCCAGCAATTTTGACGGCGACGTTTGGCCGGTCGCGGCGTCTTTTGCGTCGGCGGTTTGCGGCGATTTTAACCTTCGGCGTTTAGCGTCGATTTTAACGGTCGCGCCGATTGTAACGTTGACGAGCTGTTGGCGTTTGCTGGAAGCGACGAAAATTTAACGGTTAAACGGTTTTTAACGGCGGTTTGCGGCGTTTAACGTCGCGCTAATTGAATAATAAAGGCGAAAATATGGCGAAACGAAGCGCGAAATCGGAAAGCGCGGCCGCGAAGAGCGCGAAAAAAATCTCGAAAATTCAAGCGTTGTACGACCAAAACCCGGAACTGAAATCGGCGGTCGACCAAATCGAAAAGATGTACGGGCAGGGCGCGATTATGCCGCTCGGGCTCGACGCGGCGCCGGGGCTCGACGGCATTTCGACCGGCTCCCTTTCGCTCGATATCGCGCTCGGCGGGCGGGGGATTCCGCGCGGTCGCATCGTCGAAATTTTCGGCCCGGAATCGAGCGGGAAAACGACGTTGACCCTGCACATCGTCGCGCAAGCGCAGAAGACCGGCGGCGTCGCGGCGTTCGTCGACGCGGAACACGCGTTCGACCCGAGTTGGGCGAAGCGTCTCGGCGTCGACCTGGAATCGCTCCTCGTCAGCCAACCGAGCAGCGGGGAAGAGGCGATGCGCATCACCGAAATGCTGGTGAAGACGAACGCGGTCGACGTGATCGTCGTCGACTCGGTCGCGGCGCTCGTTCCGGAAAAGGAACTGCAAGGCGAAATTGGCGACTCGCACGTCGGCCTGCAAGCGCGCCTGATGAGCCAATCGCTCCGCAAACTGACCGGCGCGATCGCGAAGAGCAAAACGGCGGTCATCTTCATCAACCAAATTCGCGAAAAAATCGGCGTTATGTTCGGTTCGCCGGAGACGACGCCGGGCGGTAAAGCGTTGAAATTTTACTGCTCCTGCCGCATCGACGTGCGCCGCATCGGTCAAATCAAAGAGGGCGAAAACGTCGTCGGGCAACGGGTTAAGGCGAAAATTGTCAAGAACAAAGTCGCGCCGCCGTTCCGCGTCGCCGAGTTCGACATGATGCACGCGGGCGGGATCAGTTACGAGGGCGACGTTCTCGACTTGGCGATCGCCAAGAAGATCGTCGTCAAGTCGGGCGCTTGGTTCCGATACGGCGACCAGCAGCTCGGGCAAGGTCGCGAAAAGGTGCGCGCCGCGTTGCAACAAGACCCGGAACTTTTGGAAACGCTCAAAGAGGAGATTATGTCGACGCTGGTCGTCGCGGACGAAGACGGCGTCGCGCCGGGTCCGAACCAAGACGACGAAGAGCCGGACGAACTCGACGACGAACTGGAAGACGGCGACGAAGACGAAGAAGACGACTTCTAATCGCAACCGCGCGTTCGGGCTGAAACGAAAACGCGGAAAATAACGGCGGACGGAAACGGCGCGAGTCGGTTTCCGTCCGCTTTTGGGTTTATTGTCGCAAAGAAAGGGCGCGACGGCGTTCGAAGCGAGAAGCGTTTTGCCGCGACGGCGTTCGAAGCGCAAAAAAAGAAACCGCATCGTCGGCCAAAAGCGGGGAAAGCCCAAAGCGCGACGGCGTTTCAAGGGCTAAAAAGAAACCGCGTCGTCGGAGGAAAGGCTCCGGCGGCGCGGTTTTTAACGTCGTTAAACGGAAAATTTAACGTTTTTAACGCTTTTGCCGATTACAACGCGGCGATTTTAACGCTTTCCGGCGAAACGGCGACGACCGTTCCGTCGATCGACGCGTGCACGTCCGCGCCGAGGGCCGTTTTGCCGTCGGCGACCGGGCGCGTTCCGATCGTTTGGCCGCGTCGAACCGTTTCGCCGACCGAAACGACCGCGACGCAAGGCGCGCCGATGTGTTGCTTCAACGGGATATCGACCGATTTCGGTTGGTAAACGCCGTCAAGGAGCGGGCCTTTGTTGACGAAACCGTCGAGGCCGATTCGCTGCATCAGTCGGGAAGTCGGCGTTTGGCGGAACGCGAGCAAAGCGTCGGCGCGCTCCGGATTGAACGGCGGGTTTTGCCAACGGCGGTTCTCGGCGAGAATACGGCGTTTGTTTTGCAAGTTGACGCCGCGCGGGTCGAGCCCTTCCGGGCAAGAGCAGTAACTGCAAAGGTTGCAGTCGGAACAGAATTGCGTTCCGGCGACGTCCGCTTCCCGCGACATATTGAAGCCGAGACTCCGCATCGCCCGATGCGGCTCGATCGGGTGTCCGAGGAGGTAACGCGGGCAAAGCTCGGTGCAACGCGAGCATTGGTCGCAAGCGGCGCGCCCGATTCGGGCCGTTTTGTTCCAATCCCAACTTTTGCGGTCGACGATGAAATGGTCGCGCGGCAAGACGATGACGCCGCCGGTCGTTTTCGTTACCGGAACGTCGAGATTCGGAACGAGCCGTCCCATCATCGCGCCGCCGACGACGAACGCCGGGTCGGGAATCGTCGCGCCGCCGGCCAGTTCGAGGCATTCTGCGAGCGTCGTTCCGAGCGGAACGCAAACGGTCGACGGATTTTTGACCGCGCCCGCGACCGAAACGTATTTGTCGACGACCGGCGTTTGACCGACGTTCGACAAGTTGAGCGCCGTTTCGACGTTCATAACGACCGCGCCGACCGACAACGGAATCGCTCCCGGCGCGATGACCCGTCCGAGCGTCAAATAAACGAGAACGAACTCGTCGCCGGACGGGTAAACGTCCGGAAGCGGAACGACGCGCATGTTCGGGCGAAGCGCGGCCTTCATCGCGGCGATCACCTTGGCGTATTTTTCCTTAATCCCGACGACCGCTTCTTTCGCGCCGACGAACTCGACCGCGCGCGCCAATCCTTCGACGATCGCCGCGGCGTCGCGCAGAATCAGCTCTTTGTCTTTATGTAACAACGGTTCGCATTCGGCCGCGTTCAAAACGACCGTATCCGCTTTGCCGGAAAGTTTGACGTGCGTCGGGAAGCCCGCGCCGCCCGCGCCGACGACGCCGAAACGCGCGACGTCTTCGGTAGTGATGGTGAGCGCCATTTTTCGATTCCTCTTGAAACGCGTCGGAAAACGGACGGGAGCAACGCAAAAACGTTAAAGCGTTTAACAGTAAACGGTAAACAGTAAACGGTAAACGGTAAACGGTAAACGTTAAACGTTAAAACGCGAAACGCTTCCGATTTCGCGCGGCGATTTTGACGGGCGAAAGGAGCGGAACGAACGCCGACCGACGCGGTTGAACGGTAATTCTTCCCCTATATTATAAAGGACGGGCAAAGTTTCGTCAATCGGACGCGCCGACGTTTTTCGAAAACGCCGATTTCGCCGCCGTTAAAATCGTTATTTCGCGATCATTCGCCAACATCGGTGAATCCGCTTATTCCGAAAATCTTCCGGAACCGTTCGATTCGATATTTCCCGAAAATCGTATAAATCCGTCAAACTTTCCTCGTCCAACTTAAAGCGCCGATAGTTGTTCGAGAAATAGACGACGCCGCCCGGCTTCATCCGCGTCGCGAGGAGGCGCAACAGCTCGACGTGTCGGCGTTGAACGTCCCAGTCGGCGTCGGTCGACTTGCTGTTCGAGAAGGTCGGCGGGTCGCAAACGCAAAGTTCGAAGTCGGAGCGGTCGAGCCCGAACGGGCGGTCGGGAAGGGAACCGCGTTCCGCTCGACCGTCTTTCGTCTTGTTCTTGAAGTACTTAGCGCGGTCGCCGAGTTGAGGCGCGCCGCCGTTCGAGCGTCCGAAACGCCCGCCGCCGTCGCGTCGCCCGACCGTTCGAACGTCGCCGACTTCCGCCGCCGTTTCCTCGATCAGTCGAACGATATCGCGGTTGCGGTCGGACGCCGGAGGAATCGCCCGCAAAAAACGGAGAACGTCCGATTTGACGTAAAGCGAATCGACTACTTGCTTTACGT
>JAFTUJ010000411.1 GCA_017466305.1 Thermoguttaceae bacterium | reverse complement strand
CCGCGTAAACGAACGGTTTCGAGGTCGCGCCCTTATCGTCGGCGACGATGCAACCGCGTTTGTTCGTTTCGAGGCCCTTCGTCGTGTTTTTGATGAGCGGGTTCGGCGATTGACCGATCGAAATGATCGCGGCGTCGATCTCGATCGTATGTTCCGAACCGGCGACGACTTGCGGACGACGGCGGCCGCTTTCGTCCGGTTCGCCCAGCTCCATGTCGACGACTTCGACCGCTTTGAGCCAGCCGTTTTCGTCGCCGATAAATTTCGTCGGGTTTTGCAGGAGAAGGAACTTAACGCCCTCTTCCTCCGCGTGCATCACTTCTTCGGCGCGAGCCGGAAGCTCTTCCTTGCCGCGACGGTACACGATGTAAACGTTTTCCGCGCCCAAGCGTTTCGCGCTGCGGGCCGCGTCCATCGCGACGTTCCCGCCGCCGAAAACCGCGACGCTGTTTCCGCAATAAACCGGCGTGTCGTATTCGGGGAAGCGGTACGCCTTCATCAGGTTGACGCGAGTCAGGAACTCGTTCGCCGAGTAAACGCCGTTGAGCTGTTCGCCTTCGATTCCAAGGAACGACGGCAGCCCGGCGCCGGACGCGACGTACACGGCGTCGTATCCCATGTCGTCAAAGAGTTCGTCGACGAGAATCGTCTTGCCGACGACGACGTTCGTTTCGATCTTAACCCCGTATTTGCGGAGTTTATCGACTTCCTGTTGAACGATCGCTTTCGGAAGGCGGAACTCCGGAATACCGTACATCAAGACGCCGCCCGCCGTGTGGAACGCTTCGTAAATCGTTACGTCGTAACCGAGTTTCGCCAGGTCGCCCGCGACGGTTAAGCCGGACGGGCCGGAACCGACGACCGCGACTTTCTTGCCGTTCGGCTCCGGTTTGACGATTTGTTCTTTAGCGGCGCAGTTTTCGCGGTAGTAGTCGGCGACGAAGCGTTCGAGACGCCCGATTCCGACCGGTTCGCCTTTGATTCCGCGAACGCATTTCGATTCGCATTGCGACTCTTGCGGGCAAACGCGACCGCAGACGGCGGGAAGGGCGTTCGTTTCGGAGATTTTCGCGTAGGCGCCTTCGAAGTCGCCTTCGGCTACTAAAGCGATAAATTCCGGGATTTTAACGCCGACCGGGCAACCGTTGACGCAAGGCTTGTGCTTGCAATTCAAGCAACGTTGCGCTTCGTCGATCGCCGCTTCTGCGGTATAGCCGGTCGCGACTTCGAGGAAATTCTTGTTGCGGACGTTCGGCTCTTGCTCCGGCATCGGATTTTTATCGTTGCGCATATTAGCTTTAGCCACGGTTATTTCCCCCTTCCAATACGGCATTTTCCGTCGGCGCACGATTGTTTTTCGTGCGATTTGTACATTTGTTGACGCTTCATCGCGGCGTCCCAATCGATTTTATGACCGTCGAAGTCCGGGCCGTCGACGCAGGCGAACTTCGGTTGACCGTCGACGATGACGCGACAACCGCCGCACATGCCGGTGCCGTCGATCATGACCGGGTTCATCGAGACGGTCGTCGGGACGCCGTATTGTTCGGTCAGTTTGCAGACCGCGCGCATCATCGGGAGCGGGCCGATGGCGATGACTTCGTCGAATTTTTCGCCGGCGTCGAGTTCTTCCTTAAGTTTGTCGGTAACGAAGCCCTTGTTACCGTTCGAACCGTCGTCGGTCGCGACGATCAACTTATCGGACGCCGCCGTCATTTCGTCGTTGAGAATGATGAAGTCGACGCTTCTAAAGCCAACGATGGCGGTAACTTCCGCGCCGAGCGACTTGAGCTTTTTCGCTTGCGGGTAAGCGATGGCGGTGCCGAGCCCGCCGCCGATGACCGCGACTTTTTTGAGCCCTTCAAGCGGAGTCGGGACGCCGAGCGGCCCAACAAAGTCGAGAACGGAGTCGCCGGCTTCGAGTTTCGCGAGGTCTTGCGTCGTTTTGCCGACCGCTTGAACGATGATCGTAACGCCGCCTTTTTCGCGGTCGTAATCGGCGATCGTGAAGGGGACGCGTTCGCCGAACTCGTCGATGCGCAAGATGATGAACTGCCCCGGTTCCGCTTTTTTAGCGACGGCCGGCGCGAGGATTTCCATCAGAAATATCTGAGGATTAAGGGTTTCTTTTCGGAGGATTTCATACGCCATTTGGTTTTCGACTCCAAACGAAGGATTAATGCCGCCGGTCCGCGCAAACTCCAAGGAGGCGTCGAGACGAGCGATTAGTTGTGCGTAAGCGTCGCGTTTGCGAGCGTTAGGTTCGACGACGGTGGGGGAAAGAGCGCCCGAAAACGCTTTTTCTTGTAAATTATACCCGATTTTCGCCGCCTGTCAACGGGGGCCTTGCGAACGCGTCGAACTTTCCGGCGTCGTCCCGATTTTTTTTGCCGCAAACGCCGCTTCCGTCGCCGCTTTAAATGTTCGGCGCCGTTTTTGCGTTATTTTTTTCTTTGCGCTCTTTCGCGATTTGGCGGACGCTTACGACGGCTAGTCGCGCGCCGTCTTGGAGAGCCGCCCAATCCGCGTCGTCGAGTCGCAGAAAACGATTTAAAAGGGAAGGAACGACAGGCGACGCGACGTCGTTGTCCGTCGATTCCGGCTTTTTCGGACGGCGTTTCGACTTGGCGAGCGCCGCGAATCGATTCGCCGACTCCGTG
>JAFTUJ010000410.1 GCA_017466305.1 Thermoguttaceae bacterium | reverse complement strand
GACGTTGATCGCGTTTTGCTCGACCGTTCGCGAAACAACTTCGGAGATCGACGAAATTTTCGGCTTCATTTCGCCTTTAAGCGCGACCGTTAAAACGACTTCGAATTCGAGCGGGCCGATGGCGAGCTGGTCGCCGTTCTTTAATTCTTGTTCGATCGAAACGCGTTGTCCGTTGACGTAAACGCCGTTTTTGCTCCCGAGATCGCGAACGGCGACGTAACCGTCGTCCGTTAAAATCGCGCAGTGATAGCGGCTAATCAGCTCGCTGCGCGGCTTTAAGTGGCAATCGTCCGCGCGGCCGATCATAAATTGCGGGATCGAAATCGGAACCGTTTGGCCGGTTCTAGTTCCTCCGACGACTTTAAGCGCTACTTTCATTGCAAATTTTCCTAAAATAAGTTGACGTTTGTTTTCGTTCGGCGTCTTTTGGCGACAAGGCCGCTCAAACCGAGCCGACGCTCGTAAAGCGAACGCGGTTCGCGGCGGTCGACGCGAGCGGGGCGTTTCGCGGCGCAAGCGACGAAAGGTCGCGACGCCGAACGGAACCGCCCGGATATATAAATAAGGAATAGGTTGGGAAAAACGCTCGCAACGTCGTAAAAGGCGACGGGTCGCGTCGAAACAAACGCGCTTCATAATGCCCGACGCGTTGACGTTCCGTTGGGAACGAACGCGCAAACGCCCAAAGTCGACGCTTGGGGCGCGACTTCTATTGTAAGAAATTTTTCTCCGTTTCTCAAAGCCTTTTCGACTTTTTTTTCGAATTTTTTCAAAATTTTTATCGATTTGACGCCGTTTTTGACGTTTTTGCGTCGCTTGGCCAACGTTGGTGTTTCAAAACGCTACAAATGGACGGCGGCGAAAGTAAAATTAGGCAATTTTGACGTCCGCCTCGACGTCGGCGGCAAGAACCGGTGTTTCAAAACGATACAAACAAGCGGCGACAAAAAGTAAAATTAGGCAACCTTGACGTCCGCTTTCGAAGGCGACGGCAAGAACCGGCGCGCCGCAAGCGTTGAGAAAGCGCGAAAAGCGACCGACGACGAAGGAAAAAAGCGACGGCGAGTCGAACGAGAAAAATGTTTTTTTTAGGAAAAAATAAAAAATAGGTTTGCAATTTGACTTCGTTTCTGGTAAAATGTGAAAAAGCGGCGGAAAAACGGCGAATTTTTTTCAACCCCGTTTTTCGCCCGACTCGTACTCACGTTATAAGAATATATTGGCAATTATTCGAGGAGCGATTATGGCCCGACCGGTTACGATCTTCACCGCTCAATACGGCGACCTTCCGTCCGAAGAACTTTTCAAAATCATGTCCGAGATCGGTTACGAAGGTCTCGAACTCGCGTGCGGCGCCTGCGTCGACGAAAGCGACCCGCTTAAAGGACACTTCGACGTTCACAAAGCGCTCGACGATCCGGGGTATTGCGACGCGAAAAAAGCGCAACTCGCGAAATACGGGCTCAAATGCTGGGCCGTTTCGAACCACTGCGTCGGCCAAGGCGTCCTCGACAATATCGACGAACGCAACCTGACGGTCATTCCGCCCTACCTGCACGGCGACAAAACCGTCGAAAGCGTCCGCGCGCTTTGCGCTCAAGAAATGATGGACACCGCTCGCGCCGCCGCGAAATTCGGCGTTAAAGTCGTCAACGGCTTCACCGGTTCGAGCATTTGGCAATATCTGTATTCCTTCCCGCCGGTTCCGCAAAGCTGGATCGACGACGGTTTCAAACTCCTGAAAGAACGCTGGACGCCGATTTTGGACGTCTTCCAAGAAGTCGGCGTTAAGTTCGCGCTCGAAGTTCACCCGACCGAAATCGCGTTCGACATTCACTCGGCCCAACTCGCGTTGGAAGCCCTCGACTTCCACCCGGCGTTCGGTTTCAACTTCGACCCGTCGCACCTCCTTTGGCAAGGCGTCGACCCGGTCAAATTCATCCGTCGCTTCCCGGATCGCATTTTCCACGTCCACATGAAGGACGTCGCGCTCCAACTCGACGGCGAAAACGGCATTCTCGGCAGCCACATTCCGTTCGGCGACTATCGTCGCGGTTGGGAATTCCGCAGCCTCGGTCACGGTCACGTTAAGTTCGACGAAATCATTCGCGCGCTCAACGACATTAATTACGACGGCCCGCTCAGCGTCGAATGGGAAGACCAACGTATGGACCGCATTTTCGGCGCGACCGAAGCGTTCGAATTTGTCAAGAAATGCGACTTCCCGCCGAGCGACATCGTTTTCGACGCGCAATTCGCGAAAGACAACTGAAACGTTGGCGGTTTGACCGTTTAAACGTTTAAACGTCGGATTTTCGCCCGAACGATTCGGAAACGGTCGTTCGGGCGGAAGATTTGGACGACGTAAACGGCGAGTGGAGCGGCGGAACGCGTTTGAACGTCGCGTTAAAACGCGGACGAGGCAACTTGGCGCAGATAAGCGTTTTGCGTAAGGCGCGCAAACTCTTTCTTTAACGACGATAATGACGACGGCGGTTTGAAGAAAATCGTTCGGACGGATTCTTTTTGTCTTTTTTTCTTGACTTTGTCTTTCGTTTCTGTTATAATCGGTTTTATTGTTCGCGGAACAACGCGGCAATTTTCGTTTTTTGTGTTTTCGCGTTGTTTTCGTTTAAAATAACCCGTCTATATTTAAGGTTCGATTATGAAAGCTGTTAAGGTTGGCTTGATGAAAGAATTTTATCGCGATTATATGGAACCCCGTTTGCAAGGTTGGAATCCGCCGCTCATTTCGATTATTACGGGTCAATTCGGCGATATCCCGTCCGAAAAGCTCTTCAAGATTATGTCCGAAATCGGTTACACCGGTCTCGAACTCGCGTGCGGCGCCTGCGAAAATCCGGACGACCCGCTCCAATGCCACTTCGACGTGCAACTCGCGCTGAAAGACAATAATTACTGCGCCGCGAAACGCGATCAACTCGAAAAATACGGCCTCGACTGCTACGCCGTTTCGAACCACTGCGTCGGTCAAGGCGTTCTCGATAAAATCGACTCCCGCAACTTGACGGTCATCCCGCCGCGTCTGCACGGCGACGGTTCTCCCGAAACCGTTTGGAAAAACTGCGCGCAAGAGATGATCGACACCGCCTGGGCCGCCGCGAAATTCGGCGCGAAAGTCGTTACCGGCTTCACCGGCTCGTCGATTTGGCCGTACTTGTACTCCTTCCCGCCGGTTCCGCAAAGCTGGATCGACGACGGTTTCAAACTCCTTGCCGAACGTTGGATTCCGATTCTGGACGAATATCAAAAAGCCGGCGTCAAGTTTGCGCTCGAAGTTCATCCGACGGAAATTGCGTTCGATATTCATTCGGCCCGTATGGCGCTGGAAGCGGTCGACTATCACCCGGCGTTCGGTTTCAATTTCGACCCCTCTCACCTCGTGTGGCAAAGCGTTGATCCTATTGAGTTTATCAACGAGTTCTCGGAGCGGATTTACCACACCCATATGAAAGACGTCGTCGTCAAGACGGCGAGCGGGCGCAACGGCATTTTGGGCGGGCACCTCCCGTTCGCGGCGCGCGGTCGCGGTTGGGACTTTGTCTCGGTCGGTCGCGGCGACGTCGATTTCTACGGGATTCGTCGCGCGCTGGAAGAAGCGAAAACCGAATGGTTCAAAGACGTGTATAAAGCGTTCGCGAACGTCGGCAAAGACGCGCAAGGGTACGACGCCGTTCGCGCCGCGCTCGACAAGACCGCCGATTTCCACTGGGAAAAAGATTATCGTTCGATTAAAGATTCCCGCTCGAACACTCCGGCGACCTTCTGGGAAGGCGTCCAACAAGCGATCGCGAAACACGAAGCGACCCCCGGTTGTTCCGCCGCTCGCGAAGCCGTTTCCGACGCGTTGTTCGCTCTCAAACACTCGTTCGAGTTGCCGCTTTCGGTCGAGTGGGAAGATTCGACGATGTTCCGGATGGTCGGCGCCGCCGAATCGTTCGCGTTCGTCGAATCGTTGGTCGCTCCGCCGAGCGAAGTCGACTTTGACGGTCAATTTGGGAAATACGCGTAATTTAGGCGGTTTGCCGTCGTCGCGTTGACGTCGCTCGGCGGCGCGGCGCGACTCGTTGGAGAAGCGTCGCGGGCGTTCGGACTTTCGAGTTCGGACGCCCGTTTTGCGTCGGCGGAGCGGCGTTAAACTTTGCTTAAAGCGCCCGGTTTGTCGACGTAAAAAAGCGAGGATTGACGGCTTTGGGTAAACTGGGGGAAATACGGCGGTTGCGGCGACTCCGAGACGACGTTTTTTTGAAGAAAGTTTGGAAAAAAAGGGCGAAAGTCGGCGTTTGGTCGCTTCCCAAAAATTCTAAAAGGGGTACGATAGATAATAGTATATAAGGAGGTCGCGCCGAACGGTCGACCCGTCCGCTTTCCCGCGGGCGTTTCCAGCGCGACGGAGCGACCGAGCGTTTTCGCTTGGTCGCGTTCGACGCGAACGCGCCGTTTTTCCGCCGCAAGTTTGTCATTATAGAAAGGGCTCTCTAGTGTTGTCGCAAGAACGTTTCGCCAATATCGACCGTATGTTCAATCCGAAGTCCGTCGCCGTCGTCGGCGCTTCGGCGAAAAAAGGCGTCGTCGGTAACGACGTCCTCCTCAACCTGATCAAAGACTTCAAAGGCGCCATTTACCCGGTCAACCCGAAGGGCGGCGAAATCGAAGGTTTGACGGCGTATACCTCGCTCGCGGAAATTCCGGGCGAAGTCGATTTGGTCGTCGTTCTCGTCAACGCGAAATTCGTCCCGGGCGTCGTCGACGACGCGATCGCCAAACAAGCGAAGGCGATGGTCATTATCTCGGCGGGCTTCAAAGAAACGAGCCATGAAGGCGCCGAAATCGAAAAAGCGATGGCCGCCAAAGCGCGCGAAGCCGGGATTCCGCTCGTCGGCCCGAACTGCCTCGGCGTTATTAACGCGGAATGCGGCTTGAACGCCAGTTTCGCGTCGAAAATCTGCAACGAAGGCTCGCTCGCGTTCATTTCGCAATCGGGCGCGCTCTGCACCTCCGTTCTCGACTTCGCCGAAGCTCGCCAAATGGGTTTCAGCAAGTTCGTGTCGTTCGGCAACAAATCGGACGTCAACGAAACGGAACTCCTCGAATACCTCGCCGACGACCCGAAAACGAAGGCGATCGCGATGTATCTCGAAGATATCGCGGACGGCGAAGGCTTCATTAATATCGCGTCGAAAATCTTCTGGGAAAAGGGCAAAGTGATCCTTTGCTTGAAATCCGGGCGCAGCGCCGAAGGCGCGAAAGCGGTCAGCAGCCACACCGGTTCGCTCGCCGGTTCGGACGCCGTTTACGACGCCATTTTCACGCAATCGGGCGTCCAACGCGTCGACACGATCTCCGAACTTTTCGACCGCGCCGCGCTCTACACGACGCAACCGGCGCCGCAAGGCAAACGCCTCGCCATCATCACGAACGCCGGCGGCCCCGGCATCATGGCGACCGACGCCGCCGTTAAAAACGGTCTGAAACTCGCCGAAATTTCGGAAGAAACGAAAGCGAAACTCCGCGAAGTCATGCCGGCCGCCGCGTCGTTGCGCAACCCGGTCGACGTCCTCGGCGACGCGCACAGCGACCGTTACGAAATCGCGACGAAACTCGTCATGGCCGACCCGAACGTCGATATCGGGCTCGTCGTTCTGACGCCGCAATCGATGACCGACACCGACGTCATCGGCGCGCAAATTCCGGAAGCGGTCAAAGACTGCGGCAAACCGGTCGTCTGCGCGTTCATGGGCGCCGCCGACGTCAAAGAAGGCGTCGACACGCTCGTTTCGAAGGGCGTTCCGAACTACTCCTTCCCGGAAGACGCCGTCGCCGCGCTCGGCGCTTACGTTCGTTTGACCGAGTTCCGCGCGCTCGAAGGCCGCGAATACCTCTCGTCCGCCGACTGCGACCTCGAAAAAGCGAAAGCGATCGTCGCCGATTACCTTAAAGACGCCGACGAAAAATACCTGACGCAAGCCGACTGCCGCGACCTTTTCGCCTGCTACAACCTCCCGCTGCTCGCGAGCGGAATCGCGACGAGCGCCGACGAAGCCGCCGAAATCGTTGCGAAGATCGGCGCGAAAGTCGTCATGAAGGTCATGTCCGCCGACGTCAAACACAAGTTCGACGCGGGCGGGGTCATTCTGAACGTCGACGGTCCGGAAGCCGCGAAGGCCGCTTACGCTCAAATTTACGCGAACGTCGAAAAGAACGTTCCGGGCGCGAAAATCGACGCGATTTTGATCGAACAAATGGCCGAAAAGGGCGTCGAAGTCATTTTGGGTTGCAACCGCGACGCGAAATTCGGTCCGCTCGTCATGATCGGGCACGGCGGCACCTACGCCGAACTTTGGAAGGACGTCGCGTTCCGCCTCGCGCCGATGCAAAAGGTTTCGGCCGAACGTATGGTTCGCCAAATCAAGACGTTCAAGATGCTCGACGGTTTCCGCGGCGCTCCGAAGTGCGACGTCGCCGCGCTCGAAGAAACGCTCCTGCGCTTCTCGACGATGCTCGTCAATCACCCGGAAATCGCCGAATGCGACATTAACCCGTTGATCGTTCACGTCGACGGCAAAGGTTGCTCGGTCGCCGACAGCCGCATTATGCTGCGTCGCGTTAAATAGTTCGCCGAGAACCGTTTGACGACGAAACGCTAAAAGAGCGCGAGCGGCTTCGCTCGACGAAAAGTCGAGCGCGGCGCGTTCGCGTTCCCGGGGGCGTTTTGCGTCGTCGAACCGAAGGAACGTCGCGGAAACGCGGCGTTTCTTTTTCATTTTCCGTTTTTTTATCGGCGGCGTTCCGCGAGCGAGCGGGAAGCGGTAAAACGGCGACGTTTCGCGGAGAAAAAACAAAATAGCGCGCGAAATTTTGCCGGAACGAAAACGCTTATATCGCAACGGTTAACGCGTCGAAATGGACGGAGAAACGCCGAAAATTTTCGGAGAATCTTTTCGATTCTCTATTTTTGCGTATAATAGGTAAAACGAGCGACGTATATTTAACGAAGCGTCGAGCGCGACGCGTCGAACGGCCTGGGCGCCGCGACGGTCGAGCGTTCGAAGGAAATTTTTCGCTCTTTTCCCACATTCAGCAACGATTAGGACGACAATGTCTTACGAACAACGTTTTCACTTCGCGGAGCCGATGGCGGCCGGGTATCAAGATTATCAGCGTCAACGCAATATGACGCTCGGCGATCTCTTGTTGGACAATCGCGTCGTTTTTTTGCAGGGCGACATCACGAACGCGAGCGCCAACGAGTTGGTGATGAAGCTCCTTTACCTGCAGAGCGCGAACCGTCGCAAAGACATTAACTTTTATATCAACTCGCCCGGCGGAAGCGTTTCCGCGACGTTGGCGATCTTGGACACGATGAACATTCTCTCCTGCCCGGTCGCGACGTATTGCGTTGGTTTGGCGGCCAGCGGCGGCGCGATTTTGCTCGCCGGCGGGACGAAGGGGAAACGGTACGCGCTTCCGCATTCGAAGGTGATGATTCACCAACCTTGGGGCGGCGTCGGCGGTCAAGTTTCCGACATCGAAATCCAAGCGAAGGAAATTCTTAAAGATCGCGAGACGCTGAACAAAATTTTGGCCGACTGCACCGGCAAACCGATCGAGCAAATCGCGAAAGACGTCGACCGCGACTTTTACCTCGACGCCGAAGAAGCGAAGGAATACGGGCTCGTCGACAATATTTTGACGAAAACGGAAGTTCCGAGCGACAAATAAGCGGCTCGCGACGAAAATCGACGCGAAAAACGAATATTGGCGCGCGTTGGCGCTTTGAAATATAAGGAACGTTAAATTGACATTAATCCCTTACGTCGTTGAGAAAAACGGTCGCGAAGAGCGGGCGATGGACGTTTACAGCCGTCTGCTGAAAGACCGCATCGTCTTTTTGGGCTCGCAAGTGAACGACGCGGTCGCGAATTCGATCGTCGCGCAACTCCTTTTCTTGCAATCGGAAGACCCGGAAGCGGATATTCATTTGTACATTAATTCGCCGGGCGGCAGCGTTACCGCCGGTCTCGCGATTTACGATACGATGCAATATATCAGTTGCGACGTCGCGACTTACTGCATCGGTCAATGCGCGTCGATGGGCGCCGTCCTTTTGACCGCGGGCGCCGCCGGGAAACGATTCGCGCTCCCGAATTCCCGAGTGATGATTCACCAACCGCTGGCCGGAATGGAAGGCACCGCCGAGGAAATCCTCATTCACGCGAAAGAATTTCGTTTGATTAAAGAGAAATTGAACGGGATCCTCTGCAAACACGCCGGACGTTCGCTCGACGAAATCGAACGCGACACCGACCGCGACAACTTTATGTCGGCGGAAGAAGCGCAAAAATACGGTTTAATCGACCAAGTCGTCGAAAGTATGTCGCCGAAAAAGCAATAACGTTGCAAAAACAGAATAACGGCGTTTGAAAAAAACGACGCGTCTTGAAGGCGCGTCGTTTTTTCTGTTTCTTGCGACGCGTCGAGCGGCGAACGAGCGAAGCGGGACGCGAGTCTTTAGGGAAATGGCGCGGTTGCGCAAAATAGGGAAAAAGACAAGGGCGCGTCCAGGGAGGCGAAGCGGAAATTTTTGTCGAAATTGTCGTTGAAGCGAACGCGAAAATTTGTTAAACTCCGCCCAAATTGTCGGAGCGCGTCGGGTTCCGTTGGACGTTGGCGTCGAACGGCGAGCGCGACGGGCGCAACCGACGGAAATTTGGGAAAGGATTATCGAACGATGAAGTTCTTTTTTCGCGTTGCAACCAAAACGTCGGCGTCGGCGAACGTCGTTGCGAAGCGCTCGCGGTTGCGCGGCGCGTTGATTGTCGCGTTGGCGGCGCTTTGCGGCGTCGGTTGCGTCGGGCGCAAGCAGTACGCGATCAACGAAGCGATCCTTATTAGCGAACGGCGGCAGTTGGAGGACGAGATTTACCGGCTCCAGTTCGAATTGCGCGACGCGCTTGAAGAGAACGAACGTTTGCGTCAAGAGTTGGGCGGCGGCGAAGCGGAGAACGCGAACGTTCCGACGTCGCGAACGCGGGAGCGAGCCGGGGCGAACGACGCGTTTTTCCCGGGGCTCGACGCGACGCAAACTCGCCGACGAACGACCGGCGGCGCGCAAAGCGTTCAAACGGCGGCCGCGCCCGACGCTCGTTCCGCTCGCCCG
>JAFTUJ010000409.1 GCA_017466305.1 Thermoguttaceae bacterium | reverse complement strand
GCAACCGCCGTTTCGTCTGAATCCGCTTCCGCAACCGCCGTTTCGTCCGGTTCCGTCGCCGCTTCCGACGTCGCCGTTTCGTCCGGTTCCGACGTTTCCGCCGCCGAGAAAAACGCCGGAACGGCCGACGTCGGCTCCGTCTCCGTCGCCGCCGCGATTCGACGCTTAAAGGCGGCGGGGAAAGACGTTCCGGAGTCTCGAAGCGCGTTCGACGCCGACGCCGACGTCGTTTCCGACGAGAACGGCGCGTCGAAGAAAAGCGGCGACGACGCGTCGGCGCGTTCGGGCGGTTGCGTCGCGGCGCTCCGACGTTGGACGCAAACGTTCGTCGAAATTTTGCTTGTTTTCGGCGTCTTTTTCGCGTACGGCGCTTGGCCGATTCCGGACGTCAACGAGCAGTATTACGTCGGGAAGGCGATTCACTTTTGGAATCCGGAATGGCTCGCCGCCGACCCGTTTTTGAACACGCCGGACTCGCATTGGCTCTTTTACGCCGCGTTCGGGACGCTTTCCTTTTTCTTTTCGCAAAACGCGCTCGTTTGGGCCGGTCGCGTTTTGATTTGGGCGCTGACCGCCTGCGCTTGGGTTCGGCTGAGTCGAGCGTTGATTCCGCGACGCTGGGTCGCGCCGCTAACCGCCGCCGCGTTCGCGTTTTACCTCGAATCGTTCCATATGGCCGGCGAGTGGATTTTCGGCGGCGTCGAGGGGAAGGGGTTCGCGGTCCCGTTCGTTTTTTGGGGCTTGGCCTGCTTTGTCGAGGGGAAATACAACCGCGCTTGGATTCTGTACGGAATTGGATCGGCGTTTCACGTCTTGGTCGGCGGTTGGGCGGTCGTCGCGTCGTTGGGCGCTTGGGCGATTGCGGCGCACTTCGACTTTAACGCGACGCTGAAAAACGGCGGCGCGAGCGGCGGCGAAAACGGCGAAACAAGCGCGAAACTTCCGCTCGGCGTTCGGTTGTCGCGACGTTTGCGCGGGTTCGGCGGCGCCCTTTTGAAGACGCTTCCCGGTTTGCTCGTCGGCGGCGCGATTTCGTTAATCGGCGTGATTCCGGCGCTTAAGCTCGACGCCGGGGCGACGGCGGACGTCTTGGCGCGGTCTCGGGAGATTTACGTCTTCGAGCGGTTGGCGCATCACTTGGTCGCGTCGTCCTTGCCTTGGACGTTTTTGCTCCGTTTTGCGCTCTTGACGGCGGCGTTCGTCGCGGCGGTCGTCGGGACGGCGGCGCTCGTTCGGCGTTCGCGTCGGCTCGAAGCGGCGGAAAGCGTTGAAAATAAAGACGTTAAGCGGAACGACGCGGCGAATCCGGCGAGCGAAGAAGCGTCGCGGCGATTTTTGCGCGCGACGGCGTTCGTCGGCGTCGCGATTTTGATCGCTTGCGTCGGCTTGGTTCTCGACTTCGGCTCGAAGCGCGTCGCGAATCCGGAAACCGCAAACTCCGCGGTCGCGGTCGTTTATCGTTCGGTCGCGGAGACGTTCGGGCTGGTCGACCGCTTCGACGACCCGCGCGCGGCGGCCGGTTGGCTGCGTTATTATTGGTTCCGGCTCTCCGACTGGGCGGTTCCGTTCGGCTTGATTTTCGTCGTCGCGCGGTCGCTGACGCTCTTTTGGCGGTGGTTCGAGCGGCGAAGCGTCGACGGCGCGGCGTCCGGGCGTTCGTTCGGAAGCGTCGTCGAGCGGCGAATCGCGACGGCGCTCGGTTGGGCGGCGGTCGCTTGCTTGACGTACTGGCTTTTCCGGAGCGGATTCGAGGAAACGGCGCGTCGCTTGGCGGCGGCGAACGCGATTCCCGGGACGATTCCGCTCCCGAAACCGACCGAAGACGTCGCGTTCGCGGCGACGGTCGTCGCGTTTTCCGGCGTCTTGGCGGCGCTCGGCCTTTGCGGACGGCGAACGGCGCGAATCGTCGCGACCGGCTGGGCGTTTTGGTGCGTCGTTTTGTTCCTTGTCGCCCCGACTTGGCGGCTCGCGACGTTCGTTAATTTGCGCGGAACGCATGTGATCCCGCGAAGCGCGCCGCCGAAGGAATCGATCGCCGACGGTTGGCTCGACGTTTGCCGTTGGGCCCGCGACAACACGTCGCCGGACGCCGTTTTCCTCGTTCCGCGCGGTTGCGACTCCTTCAAATGGGAAGCGCAACGCGCCGAAGTCGGCTCTTGGAAGGAGATACCGCAGGACGCCAACTCGATCGTCCGCTGGTTCCGCGATATGGAGCGGCTGTACGCGACGCCCGGAACGAAGCGCGATTCGGCGACCCGGTGGACGTCGCCCCTCGTTTGCGTTTTCGCGATGCGCGGTCGCGACCAAATTTTGAAACAGAGCGCGGAAATGGGGTATCAGTTCGTTATTCTGGAAACGCCGCCGTACGTGTTGGTCTCGTATCCGACTTTGTTAAAGGAGTTGGAGAAGTTTTGGGAAGAGGACGAAGTTTACCGCAACGACCAATATATCGTTCTGCGACTCGACAAAACCGCCGAAATTAAGGAAACGCGAAAGACGGCGCCGGAGTCGGCGGAGTAATGAAACGCGACGGCGCCGAAGTCGGCGGAACGACGAAACGCGGTCAAAGCGGCAAAAACGAACGGTCGGCAAGAGCGAAAGGGCGGCGATTTGAGCGTTTTTAACGAAAAAGAGGGGAACGGCGGCGCCGCCGTCGACCCGGAAACGTTTCGAGCGCGCCCGAATCG
>JAFTUJ010000408.1 GCA_017466305.1 Thermoguttaceae bacterium | reverse complement strand
GCGCCAAAATTAACGCGACGACAAGCCCCGATAGCGCGACGGCGAACGCAATAACCCAGGCCTCCGGACCCAAGCCCCACCCGAACAACATCCCGCAAAACGCGACAATCCCGAAACCGCAGAGCGCGACGCAAGTCGCCCAAAACGGCAGGCGGCGCCAACCTTTAAGCTCTTCCAGCGCGCAACCTAACGCGGCGCCAAGCCCCGATAGCGCGACGGCGAACTCAGTACCCCAGGCCTCCGGACCCAAGCCCCACCCGAACAACATCCCGCAAAACGCGAAAATCCCGAAGCCGCCGAGCGCGGCGCAACTCGCCCAAAACGACTTGCAACGCCGGCTTTTGCCCCAATTCAACGCGACGGCAAACCCCGCCAGTGCGATAATAAACGCCAGGGCCGGGATAAGCGTCGCCTCGACGCGCCCCCTCGCCCCTATCCCGCAAGCCAACATCCCGCCAAACGAGACGCCGGCGGCGCCCAACGCCGTCAAAACCGACGCTCGGCCCATCTTACCTTGATTCCGCTTCGGCGCGACGCCGAACGAAGTCGCGTAAAGTTCCGTCGCCGCTTTATTTAACTCCTTCGACTTGCCGAACGCCGCCGTCCGCGCCGCGCGTTCCGCCGCTTCCAAATCGGTCGGGAAAAGCGCCGCCGCTCGCGCCAACTCCAACGCTTGCTCGCGCTCGGGCTCCGGAACGCGAGCCTCCGCCCAACTCCGGAAAAAGTCCTCGCGCGCCCGCCAAAAATCGGTCAAAAGCGGGCGCCCAAAACACTTCGACGCCAAGTCGCGCGTCTCCAAAATCGTCCGCCAAACCGCCCAACGCGCGGGCGACGCGCCGTCCTCCGGCGGCGTCCGTTTCGTCTCGGCGACCGCGCAGAGCGTCGCCAACGCGTCCGCCAAACGCCCGGAGCGACAGCAAAGCGCCGCCTCCGTCAGCCGCGCCAAGACGAAACGTTCGTCGCGAAGCCGTTGTTCCGCAACCCTTAACGCGTTTTCCGCTTGAAGATAGAAATTCTCGCGCAAAGCGGCGTTCGCCGTGCAGAGCGCCGCTTCGATTCGGGCGTTCGCCTCGGTTAGCGCGTCGTTTTTCGTCGCGTCGAGACGCGCGGCAAGCTCTCGCAACGCTTGAAACGCAACGTTTAACGCCGCGTCAAGAGCGGTCGGGTCGGACGCGTTCGGCGCTAAATTTCGCAAAAACGCGACGTTAAACGCTCCAAAACGCGTTTGCACCGACGGCGCTTGAAGGTAAAACGCCGCCGCGGCAATCGCCTTCGTCAACGCGTCCGCAACCGACGGCTCCGACGCAACCGACGGCTCCGACGCAACCGACGGAGTCGCCGCGCTCCCCCAACCCCGCGAATCTTGCGGAGTCGGCGACGGCGAAACCGGATTCGGCTTCTCCCCAAACGTAAGGGGCGCCCTCGACGCGGGTTCCCCCTCCTTGTCAAACGTAAGGGGCGTCCTCGACGCGGGTTCCTCCTCCTTGTCAAACGTAAGGGGCGCGCGCGACGCGGGTTCCTCCTCCTTGTCAAACGTAAGGGGCGTCCTCGACGCGGGTTTCTTTACAAACGATAACGGCGTTTGCGAGCGATTTTCTTCCATCGTATTTTTCCCGTTAAAATTACTGACGTCTATATCGGGGCGCGCCCCGCCTCTTTTCAGAATATCGGCCGCGCCTCCGTTTGAGAGACGGACTTTTTCAAAATTTGCGCAAAAATTTTCCAGAAATTTGAAAAAATTACAAAAAAACGCCGCGACGGGATCCCGACAAGGGAAACCGTCGCGGCGCTTCGTTAGGTGGCGATCAAGTCGGAACGGCGGCTAAACGTCGACGCGCGAACGACTTAACGCCGTCTCGCTTAAAACTTCGACCGCCGCTCGACTTCGCGTCGCGCTTAGTCTTTGTATTGAACCCAAATGTTGCGGTATTGGACTTTGTTGCCGTGGCCTTGCAGGTAAAGACCGCGCGCTTCGTCCGCTTCGCCCTTGCAGCCCGGCGTGTTGCGCGGGAGCTCGACGTCGTCGTGAATCAAAACGCCGTTGTGTTTGACCGTAACGCGAGCGTTCGCAACCTTTTTGCCGTCTTCGAACTTCGCCGGGGTATAGTCGATATCGTACGTTTGCCACGTGAGCGGCGGAGCGGCCATGTTGACGATCGGTTTCGCGAATTGATAGAAACCGCCGCATTCGTTGTTTTCGCCTTCAAGACCAAACGAGTCCAAAACTTGGCATTCGTACGCTTCGCCGATGTAAACGCCGCTGTTGCCGCGCGCTTGACCGGTATGGTTCGGCATGAACGACGTCATGAACTCGATGTGCAGCGTGTAAGGCTTCTTTTCGAACGGCTTAATGCGAGCTTCCGACCAAAGCGCCTTCGTTTCTTCGTTCATCTTCGCGCCCGGTTCGAAATTGTCGAGGTTCGTTCCGTCGAAGATAACCTTCGCGCCTTCCGGAGCCTTTTGACCGAGCGTCGGGCTTTCGATAGCGACTTTTTGGAGTTCGCTCTTGCCGCGGAATTCGAGGAAGAACTTGTCGCCTTCCATCGTGCCGATCAGCTTCGTCGCTTTTTGTTCGTCGGTGAAGACGATTTCGCGGTCTTCTTCGTAACGCGGAATATCCATTTTTTGACCGGTAACGACCAGTTTGCCGTCGACCAGTTCGCCCGTTCCGAAGAAGCGCGCTTTGGAGCGATCCCAACCGTAACCCGGCGCGCCGTCTTGGTAACCGACGACGTCGAATTTGTCGGCGCCGCGAGCGATCACGTGATAAGCGCGATTCTTCGCTTCTTCGAGATAAACGCCTTGAATATTGTACGCGTCGATATATTTGCCGTTTTCAAATTCGGCGATTTGTTTCAGCGAGGTGAACTCTTGCGCGCTCGCGAACGAAGCGCCAAACAACATCACGACGAGAGCGAGACCGAACGATTTTTTCATCGGTGCAACCTTTCAATATTAATATAACGTATTATAGCGGAAACGCCGCGACGCGAACCCCCGTCGCGACGTAAAATCAGTTAAATAACGAACGTTCGAAGCGCCGCCGCTCGACCCGCGTCGATTAACGGCGCTTTATTCGAAAAATTCAAACGCTCGTAAAAAATCGAGATTAGCGTTCGATCAACGCGCGTTGTTCCTTCGTGATCGGCATCACTTGGAAGTTTTTGAACCACATTTTGCCGTCGGCGTGACCGTGGAGTTGCAGACCGAGTTTGCCGGTCTTTTCGAGTTTCGGGTCGTCGATATTAACGACGCGGAAACCGTTCAGGAACGTCGTGGCGCGGTCGCCGCAGCAAGCGACGGAGATCGTGTTCCATCCGTCTTTGTTGCGGATCGTTTCGACGAATTCGTCGTCGGAGCCGAGCCAACCGCGACCCGGTTCGTTTTTACCGGCGGTGTGCCAAATGGCCGCTTCTTTGCCGTTGCCGGCGATTTCGTCTTGGCAGCCGCGGAGGAGCCAAGTCGTGTCGACTTCGTGAGCGCGGAAGTAGAGCGCGCTGTTGCCGCCCCAATAACGATAGTCGACTTTCGCGACGAAGTCGTCGTAATTGTCGTTCGTAACGATAAGGCCGTCTTTCGGTTCCGACGCCGGGTGTTCGCCGATCAGGTAGCCTTCTTCTTCGTTGAACGTCCAGAACGCCGGGACGAATTTGTACGCGTCGACGATTGCCCAACCGTTTTCGCCCTTGACGAAGAACGACTTCCATTCGCTGACGCCGAGGTCTTTGACGCGGATGTTTTTCCAGTGAATCGTGCCTTGGCCGCCGGCGTGAACTTGGAGACCGAAGTAGCCTTTGAAGTCGACGTAGTCGAAGAAGTTCGAGACCGCGACGCCGTTGATCCAGGTGCGGATCGACGGGCCGACGCATTGGATTTCGAGCGTGTTCCATTCGCCCGCTTTGTAGGTCGCGAACGCTTTTTTCAGCGTTTCTTCCGGAGTCGGGTCGAGCCAAACGCGACCTTTTTGATGACCGCGGCGGCCTTCGTCGTAAATGCGGGCGTTGTCTTGGTCGCCGGCGATTTCGCATTGGTAACCGAACATGCGGTCGCCGTCTTCGCGAATTTGGCTGCGGAATTGAACGCCGGAGTTGCCCGGGACGGAAACTTTGAAGTCGAGCTTCAGAATGAAGTTGCCGTATTCTTTTTCGTAAACGAGGAAGGTGTTGTGCGGCGTGTTCGGGACGCATTCGCCGATAATTTCGCCGTTTTCGACCTTATATTTCGCCGAGCCGCCGTGTTTCGCCCAACCGTCGAGCGATTTGCCGTCGAAAATCGAAACGAAGCCTTCTTCGACGTCCGCCGCTTGAGCCGACGAGACCGCGAAGCAACCGACCGTCGCCAACAACGCGGCGACGCAGCAGAACAATTTGCGCATTTTTTCGTCCTTATTAATAAGGGGAGGAAATCGGGGAAAAACTCGACGGCGCGGCAAACGCCGCTTCTTCGCGCTCTTTTCGCTTTTTCGAGTTTCGCTTCTTCGCGCTCTTTTCGCTTTTTCGATTCTCGCTTCTTCGCGCTCTTTTCGCTTTTTCGAGTTTCGCTTTTTCGCGCTCTTTTTGCTTTTTCGAGTTTCGCTTTTCGATTCTTCGAGAGCCGAAACGCTCCGAAACCGCGCAAGCGGAAGCGTCGAAATCGCGGAGCCGGAAGCGTCGCGACGCGCCGTTCGTTTCCGTTTGATTCTTAGTATAACCGCGACGCCGGAAAATTGCAATCGCGGCGCCGCCGATTTTTCACAGTTCTCGCAAAAAAATCGCGACCGTTCGCTTCGCCGCGTCAATTTAGGCGCTCTGCATAAAATAGGCAAAGGCGTCGTTTCGTTTGCTTTGTCTAACTCCGCCTTCGACGCCGGTCGCGCCGAGTCCGACGCGCCAAAATCTTCCGAAAACGCTCTTGCTCTCGAACGCAAAATACGTTTATATTACTCGCTAAGACGTCGCGTTCCGCCCGAGCCGCGACGTTCCCCCAACCCCCGCAAGCCGACGACGGCGCAAGAAAGGAACGACGATGCGACTCAACGAAGAAACGACGCGAAAGAAGCGCTCGACGTCGCGCTCGCTCGCCTTCGCGGCGCCGTCGCCGACGCCGACGTTCGTCGCGCTCCTCGTTTTCGCCCTTTCGTTCGCGCTCCTTTGCGGCGGTTGCGAACGCCGTCGGGAGCGTTGGCGCGAACGTTGGGGCCGAAACGCCGAAAACGCTCAAAACGCCGAAAACGCTCAAAACGCCGCGACGGCGCCAAACGGAGCGTTAAAAACGCCGTCGCGAGAACGTCCGCCGGCAATTCCCGGCTTGACCGCCGCCGCGGCGCTGCGAGCGACCGTCGACGCTTACTCGAACGCGAAATTTTACGCCGACGACGCTTATTTCGAAATCGTTTGCGACTTCGACGGTCAAGGTCGCGACCGACGAACGCTCCGCGTTCCCTGCTCGTTCGCGTTCGCCAAACCGAATTTCGTTCGAATGGAAGTCGGCTCCGGCGTCCTTTGGTCGGACGGCGAAACGATTCGCGCCGAAATCCTCGACGACGCCCGCGCCGGTCGACGGCTCGAACTCCCGGCGCCGCTTTTGCTAACGTCGATTAAAGAGCTTTACCCCGATTCGGAACTCGCGAAAGCGATGGACTTGCGCGTTTCGCCGAGCGTCTTTTGGGCGCCGCCGCAAGCGATTTTGACGTTGGCGCAAGACCCGCTCCGAACGCTCGTTCCGGAAGGGGCGCGCGTCCGCCTGCTGCGCCCGGAATACCTTCGTTTCGTCGATCCCGCGACCGGCGCCGAAACGCTCGTCGCTTGCGATCGCGTCGAAATCGACGGCGAGGGCGGCGTTCGCGTCCTTTGGCTCGACCGCGAAACGAAAGGGCTCGTCCGCTTCGAGTTCCCGCTCGAACAGGTCGCCGTTCCGAAATCGGTCGACCGCGTCGCGGAATTGCGGCTTGAATTCCCCAACCAAATTCTTTCGGACGTCGCGCCGACCGACCTTTCCCGCTTCCGCGAAGCGCCGCGCCGCCCGAACGACCCGACCGTCTCGCCCCGCCCGGACGCCGACGCGCTTTCGTCGACGTTCGAATCGACCGCCAAAAACGCCGCCAAAGCCGAAAACGCCGCCGACGCCGAAAACGCCGACAAAGCGGAAAACGCCGACAAAGCGGAAAACGCCGACGAAGCGGAAAACGCCGCCGACGCCGAAAACGCCGACGCGTTCGCCGAAACGCCCGCCGTTCGCGTCGTCGACCGCTTTTTGCCGCCGGAACTCTTGGCGCGCGGCCGTCCGTTCCCGCCGGTTCGCGCTCGCGCGCTCGTCTCCGGGTTCTCCGACGCGACGCTCGGCGGCCCGCGCGACGACGGCAAAAAAACGCTCGTCTGTTTTTGGGGCTCCTCGACCGCCGACGCGCCGAACGCCGGCTCCCTCTCCGGAAGCGCGCTTCGAGAATTCGAGCAAGTCGCCCGATACAACGCCGACGACGCCCGACTCGCGTTCCTCGCCGTCAATTTCGACCCGACGGAAAAATCGGACGCCGCCGTCCGCGCCGAATACGGCTCCAAAGGCGCGACCGCTCCGCTCTTCCGCCTCGACCGCGCCGCGCTTCGGGAGTTCGATTTCCCGCCCCCCGCCGTTCCGTCCCTCGCGCTCCTCGACGAACGAGGAATCGTCCAAAAATACGTTCGCGAACCGGTTTCGTTCGTCGCGCTCCAACGCCTCCTCGTCCGCGCGCTCGACGGCGGCGACCTTTACAACGACGACTTCAACGCGCATTACGCCGACGTCAAACGCTTCGTCGAATCGCTCGAAGCCGCCGACGCCGCCGACCGTTACCGCGTCGCGTCGGAACAACGCGAACCGACGCCCGCCTCGATTCCGCCGCGCCGTTATCCGAAAACGTTCGAACTGCGCGAAATTTGGCGTTTCGACGAACTTTACGCGCCGACGAACCCGTTGGCCGTCTCCGCGTCCGACCCCGATTTCGACGCGGCCCGCGCCTTCGAACGCCTCCCGGACGACGCCCAAAGCGCCGAGAACGCCCAAAACGCCGAGAACGCTCAAAGCGCCGAGAACGCTCAAACCGCCGAGAACACTCAAAACGCCGAGAACGCTCAAAACGCTGAGAACGCTCAAAACGCCGAGAACGCCCAAAGCGCCGAGAACGCCCAAAACGCCGAGAACGTCCAAAACGCCGAGAACGTCCAAAACGCCGAGAACGTCCAAAACGCCGAGAACGCCCAAAACGCCCAAAGCGCCGAGAACGCGCCGCCGAATGAAAACAACGCCAAAAACGTCAATAACGTTTCAGCGCCAAAAAAATCAAACGTTCCGCGCTCGCCGACGCCCGTCGACGCGTTCGTTCCGTTGGCGGTCGCCGACGCGCTCCCGGACGACCTCGTCGTCGTCCCTTGCGACGGAAACGCGCTCGCCCTCTTGACGTCGCAAGGTCGCCTCGTCCGCAAAACGACCCCCGCCGCGGCGGTCGGCGAGCCGATTTCGTTCGTCCGAACGATTCGTTTCGACGGCGGACGGCGTTATTACGTCGCGTCGTCTCGTTTGCAATCGCAAAAAGCGCATCGTTTCGACGAAAATTTCAACGACCTCGGAACGCTCGACGTCGGCAAGCTCCAACGCCAACGGGTCGGCGACGCTCGTTTCCTCGACGCGGACGGCGACGGAACGCCGGAACTTGCGCTCGGGCTCGTCGGCGCGCCGTCGTCGAACGCTCCGACGCCGCACGGCCTTTACGTCGTCGAGTCGGAGCGCCCGAAAATCCGTTGGAAAGACGAAAGCGTTCTCGAGCCTTACCGGCTCGGCGTCCGTTATCGTTCGAACGCGACGCCGCGTCAAACGCTGTTGGCGACGACGCGTTCGCAAGGGCTCGTCGGGTCGATCGTCGAAAACGACGCGGCGACCGGCGAACGCCTCGCCGAATATCGCGCCGAAGACGGCGGTTCCTTCGTTTGGTTCGCGGTTTCCGACGCGCCGACCGGCGATTCGAACGTCGTCGCGATCGTCGCGGGCGCCGCGGGCGCCGCTTCCGACGGCTCCTACTTCGTCGGGTTAGGCGCCGACGGCTCGACCCTTTGGAAAACGCCGATCGACTGGAAAGAAAGCGGGCAAATGGAGCGCGTCGTTTCCGGCGACGTCGACGGCGACGG
>JAFTUJ010000407.1 GCA_017466305.1 Thermoguttaceae bacterium | reverse complement strand
GTTGCGCCGCGTTCGAGAAAAAGTTGCGAACGGAAGAAACGTCGCGAACGTTGCCGCGTCGGCTTCGCTAAGCCGATAAAAGGAGGAACGTTGCGCCGCGTTCGAAAAAAGAAGCGCCGAAAAAGCGGATTTTAACGAAAACGTATCTTTTTTGCGTCTATTTTTGGCGCATTTTTTTTTTTTGAAACATAAAGAGCGCCGCGTCGGACGCCGACGATAAATTTAACGTTCGACGCGCTAACGGAGTAACGCGCTAACGGGGTAACGGGGCGGGGTAACGCGCTAACGGGGTAACGGGGTAACGCGCTAACGCGCTAACGGGGTAACGGAGTATAAGGGGTAACGGAGTATAAGGGGAACGCGAAAAAAATTACATTGCGTCGCGGAAAAGCGACGGATTCGCCGCTGGACAAACCGCGTCGCGGAGGTATACTAAGAGGAGGGGCGCCGCTTGAGCGCTAGTAATTCGCAAGCTGTTCGGCTGATCGCTTTATTGAAAATGATGACGCAAACGCCGGGAACTCCCGCTTACTTCGCTAACGCGCTCGACGTCGACGAGCGAACGATTCGACGGTATGTTCAACAACTGCGCGACGCCGGTTTTCCGGTCGTCGCCGACCGCGCGACCGGGCGCTTGGAACTGGCCAGCGATTACGGCGTCCCGCCGGTCGAATTTACGGAACGCGAAGCCTTGGCGATTCTCGTTCTTTTTCACGAAGCGGGCGCGACGCTCGACGGAAACATTTTTGCGTCGTTGCAGGGCGCGGCGGCGAAATTAGCGTCGACGCTCTCTCCGACGCTGCTCGATTTTGTCGAAGCGACGCGGATTCGCGTCGCAATGAAACGGGGCGCGGTCGACGAAAGCGCGACGCGTTCGACTTCAACGGAAATGGAGACGGAAACGACGAACGATTATTCGATTGGAAACGTGAACGCGTCGCGCGGCGATAGTCGCGACCGATTCTTTGACGCGATTTTCGACGCTTGTTTGGCGCGCCGGCCGCTGGAAGCGCGTTACCAAGGCCCGACCGGGCCGACGTTAACGACGACGTTGCATCCGTACGCCGTTTTTTATTCGCGCGCTTGGTACGTCGTCGGTTATTCCGCGCTCCATCGGGAAACGCGAACTTTTAAGATCGCGCGGTTTGCGAGCGTCGAACCGTCGGAAGCGAAATTTCTCGAAAACTTAAATTTCTCGCTCGACTCCTATTTCGGCGACGCTTGGCGTTTCATTCGCGGGCCGCGGACGCATCGCGTCGTCGTTCGATTTTCGGAGAAAGTCGGAACGAACGTCGCGGAAGTGCGTTGGCATAAGACGCAACAGACGCGGGTTTTCCCGGACGGGAGCGCGGAGTTGGAGTTTCGCGTCGCCGGGTTGACGGAGATTATCTGGTGGATACTCGGATACGGCGCGGAAGCGGAAGTTCTCGAACCGCCGGAGTTGCGCGAACTGGTCGCCGAACACGCTCGCCGCATTTTGGAGCGTCTTAAAAATCCGCCGCCGCGACGCGACGACGATCGCTTCGACGGGAACCTTTGGTCGCGACGCTGAACCGGAAAACGCGCGCTCGACCGGACGGCGAGAGCGGAACGGCGTCGAAATCGGCGAAGATAGGAGGTTTGCGTAAAACGGGCGAACGAAGCGAAACGTCGAGCGCGAACGAAACCCCGATTTTCGAAAAAAAAAGAGAAAAAATAAGGAAAAAAAGTCGGCGAACGCTTGAAAGTTGCGAAAACGCGCGTTATAATACAAGCACTGAGTTTCTCCCTGAATATTTGCCCCGGATGGTCAACCATTAGCGTAGGCCGCGACCGCAAACGGCTAGTGCAGGTGCACGCTAGGTCGCCGCCTGTCTCGCAGCGACATTTTTTCCAGGTCGCAGATAATGGCGGGAGAAACTCTTTTTTCTTTTCTTGAACCGCAAGCGCCGGTTTGGTTCGACGGCCTCTGATCGCGGAAATGGGCGAAACGGCGGGTTGGTTCGACGGCCTCTGATCGCGGAAATGGGCGAACCGCCGGTTTGGTTCGACGGTCTCTGATCGCGGAAATGGGCGAAACGCCGGTTTGGTTCGACGGTCTCTGATCGCGGAAATGGGGGCTTGTCGACTTTCGCGTCAACGGAGAGGCGCGCGATTTCAGTCTTAAAAGGACGAGGTTAGACGCTTAACGGAATTCTGTTCGATATTCGTCGCCAATTTGAAGCGCCGTCGTCGCGTTGAAAAAGGGGAGAATTTCGACCGTCGCCGCGTCGCCGGAAGGAACGGCGGGTCGACAAACGCGGCGAAACGGACGAGCGCAAGAAAAGAAGGAACGCGAACCGGCGAAAAACGCGATTTCGACGGTCGCGCGCAACGATTTGGCGAAGTTGGCGACTAAGGCGACGTTCCGAATTAAACGAACGCGGCGAATTCGGGCGGAGTTCGCGACGCGGCGGCGATTCGGGGAAGGTCGCCGATTCGGGCGCGCTTCTTTATTTTTGTTGGCGGAGCGAAAGAACGCTCAACGCGGCGATTCCCCCGGCGCAGAGGACGAAAATAATATCCATCAACATATTCGCTTTACCGAACGGAATACCGGCGGCGAGGTCGAGAAGGAAAATAAGGAAAATAATCGCCGAAAGGGTCGTCGAAGCGATGCAAAGGAATTTGGACATATCGCGGTTCCAAAAGGGGCTAAGGCGTTAGGTTCCAAGGGGACGCGGAGGCGGTTCCGCTTCGCGTCGACGGCGTTTTACCGCGACGGCGGTCGCGGGAGCGTCGGGCTCGTTTGGCTCCGCGAGGTCAATCGCGGGAGCGTCGGGCTCGTTTGGCTC
>JAFTUJ010000406.1 GCA_017466305.1 Thermoguttaceae bacterium | reverse complement strand
TAGGCGGATTTGGAAGCGTTCGCCGTCGACCGACAGAACGACGACGTCGTTCTTGCTAACGTCGGACGACGCAACGATTTCGGACGCGGCGGTTTCGGGCGTTTGGTCGGCGGTCGCGGCGTCGTTCGTCGGAACGGTTTTTAAGAACGCGGCGGCTTCGGCGTTCGAATCGGCCAACATGTAAACGACGCGAACGCCGTCGGTTAGCGTTTGACGAACGGCGCGGCGAGAAGCGGAAAGCGCGTCGGTCGGCGGCGTCGCGTCGTTCGGGAAGGCGAGTTCGATTTTTTCAAGGGCGGTTTTTCCGTCCGGTTTTTTGAGCGTCAACGTCGCGGCGAGCGGTTCGACCGGCGCGAAGTCGTAAATCGTCGCGTAATCGAGGATTTCGATTTTGAGGCCGTCGCGGTCGTAAAGCGTTCCCGGCGTTTGAGTTCGGGAAACGTTCGCCGCGAGAAACGCCGCTTTTTGACTCCATTTCGCCGCGCCTTTCGCGAGGTCTTTGAAGAAAGAACCTTCGCTCATTTTCGCGAGGAGCGGTTCCGAAACGTTCTGCTTCCAAGAGTTGTAACTCGCGCAGTCGCGCCAGTTAAGCGGTCCGCCGGAGAACGGGATATCGAGCTTCGTCGGTTCGGCGTCTGCGTCGGAGGCGGCGTTTGACGTCAAGTCGACAAGTTCGACGTCGAAGAGGCGATCGTTAACGTCGAGCGCTTTTTCGACCGCGGTTCCTTCCGGAATCGTCATTCGGGCCTGCGTTCCGCAAAGCGCGGTCGCCAAGCAGCCGGCGAGGAGAACGAGGATTCCCAAGTGCGCTAAATAAAAGGGGATAAGTCGGCGTTCGACGACGATTTTCGTTGGGGAAGGCGGCGAGTTTACGTCGGAAGTTTTGACGTCGGCGGAGTTTGCGTCGGCGGAGTTTGCGTCGGCGGTCGCGACGAGCGGAACGCGGCGGATAAAGGCCGGAAGGCGGACGAGCGCCGAGCAAAGAACGTTCAAGCCGAGCGCGCCGATCAGAACGTAAAACCAGTTCGACGCGTAAATTATACGCTGCGCGACCGGCGTTCCCATCTCGCGTTCGACGAACGTCGCCCAACCCATCGCGAGCGCCGAGGCGGTCATCAGCGCCGCGCCCAGAAGCGTCGAACCGCAAAACTTTAGCGTTCGACGAAAAATTCGCGTTTTGTTACTCATTTTAGCGCCTTGGGAGAGTATACGACGTATCGCGACCATTTTGGTTGTCTTTTTAGCGGCGAACGTCTACGTTTGGAGTTGAAGGAAAAAACGCCGTTTCGAAAGAGGAAATTTCGATGCGGCGACACAGACGACAAAATGTCGCGTTGGACGCGATCGCGCGTCGTCGCGCTTAACTTTAGCAACGAACAAAAGTTAAGCGTCGTCGGAACGGGCCGCGTCGCGATTGGAAAAGAACGCGAAAAACGACGCTCAAACGACAAAGTGAAGGGCGATCCCAACCAAAATAAGGAAGAAGAAGAGCCAACCGGCGATTTTCGCGGCGCGAACGGCGATGAAACGCGGACTTTCAGCGCGCGTCGCGGCGTAAACGACCGAAAAGGCCAACGCGAGCGGAACCGCCAACCAAATTTGCGGGAAGTTTAGCAATCCCAAGAGGATAGAAGGTTCCATCGGCGCGATAATCTTTCTTCGTTAAGGCTTTTTAAGGAAGGGAAAGCGGGGAATGAAACGAACGCGAACGCCGCGTCGCCAACGCGACGGCGTTAAGTAACGCGACGTTCGCAAGTCGTTCGTTTTCAGTTCTTCGGACGGATGACTTCGAAGTCGACGTAAGGTCGCAACGCCTTCGGAACGACGATCGAACCGTCTTCTTGTTGGTACATTTCCATCACCGCGAGGAGAGCGCGGCTGATCGCGACCGCGGTGCCGTTGAGCGTGTGAACGAAATTCGTTCCCTTTTCGCCCTTGACGCGGTAACGGGCGTTCAGGCGGCGCGCTTGGTAGTCGGTGCAGTTCGAGGTGCTGGTAACTTCGCCGTAACCGCCGCGACCCGGCATCCAAGCTTCGAGGTCGTACTTGCGGTAGGCCGGGCCGCCGAGGTCGCCGGTCGCGGTGTCGACGACGCGGTACGGGATTTCGAGCCCGTCGAAAATGTCGCGTTCGAGTTGCAAAAGCTCTTGGTGCAACGCTTCGCTTTGCTCCGGAAGGCAGAACGCGAACATTTCGACTTTCGAGAATTGGTGAACGCGGTACAAACCGCGCGACGCTCGCCCGGCCGCGCCCGCTTCGGTGCGGAAGCAGTGGCTGATCCCGCAAAGGCGCATCGGGAGTTGTTCCGCGTCGACCGTTTGGTTCGCGAGGAGACCGCCGAGGGTGATTTCCGCCGTCGCGATGAGGCTAAGGTCGCTGTTTTCAATCGAGTAGATTTGCGTTTCGTTGCCGCGCGGGATGTAACCGGTGCCTTGCAGGACGTCGTTTTTCGCCAAGTCCGGCGTCGTCGTCGGGGTGAAACCGGCGCGAACGAGCTTGCTCAGGGCGTATTGTTCAAGCGCGAGTTCAAGGAGAACCGCTTCGTTTTTGAGGAAATAGAACCCGGCGCCGGCGACGCGCGCTCCGCCTTCGAAGTCGATTAAGTCGAGTTTTTCGGCGAGTTCGACGTGATCGAGCGGTTTGAAGCCTTCCGGCCAAGTCGGGAGGGGCGTTTTGCCGTACGCGACGGCGAGGTTCGAGCCGTCGTCGTCGCCGATCGGAGCGTCCGGGTGCGCCATATTCGGAATGCCGCGTTGGATTTGGTCGAGTTCCTTTTCGAGCGCGTCGAGCGTTTGGCGGACGCCGGCGATTTTTTCGCGAATCGCGCGACCTTCCTCCATTTTCGCCGCTTTTTCTTCCGGCGTTTTGCATTTGCCGATCGATTTCGAGACGGCGTTCGACTCTTGGTTCAACGCCTCGACTTCGCGCTGTTGTTCGCGGCGCGCCGTTTCGAGTTCGACGAATCGGTCGACGTCGGCGGGCACGTTGCGGTTTTGGCAGTTGAGTTTGACGGCTTCGACATTCTCCAAGATGAATTTGCGATCGAGCATAACGCGGATTCCTGTTTGAGCGAACGAGGGCTTGAGCGGCGACGCGGGAACGCCCCGCTTCTTCCGAACGACCGAAACGGCGTCGGCGCGTTTCGGTTTTCGTCTCTATTATACCCGTTTCGGCGAAGATGAAAAGAGCCGTCGCGCCCGTTTGCGCCGTTTATTCTCGTTATTCTTGACGTTCGCTCGACCGCCGCTCCGCGAAACGCGGTAAAATAGGCGGGATGCAAAAGATGCGAAGACTGGGTAACGACGGTTGGGGCGGGCGTCGAACGGTTTTAGTCGTTTTACTCGGCTTTACTCGGCGCCGACGAGGCGTTCCCAACGAGCGCGGCGGTTCGGATCGCTTGCGTCGGAGCGCGTCAACCAAAGGGTTCGGAGCATTTTGCGGGCTTGGTCGCGGCGGTCGGTTCGGACGTAAATTTCGACGACGCGCTCTTTAGCGTCCCACCAAGCGGGCGAACCGGCGGGAACGAGGTCGGCGGCGTCGCTCCAATAGCGGACGGCTTGCTCGAGCGCTTTCGGTTCGTTTTGCGCGGTCAAAATTTCGGCGATTCCGAGCGTCGCGTCGAGATTTTTCGGGTTTTGACGGCGAATTTGCGCGAAAAGCGTCAGCGACTCTTGCGTTTTTCCGGCGAGGCGGAGCGCGCGGGCTCGGACAAGCGACCGTTTTTCTTGCGCCGCTTGTGTATTTTGCGTAGTTTGCGTATTTTGCCCGGCTTTTTGCGCGTCGAGCGAAGCGAGGGCGGCGGCGCCGATTTTGATTTGCGTTTCGCGCGGCGTTTTTTCGGCGAAAATTAAGAGGCGTTCGAGCGTTTCGAGCCCGGCGCTTTGCGTCGCTTCTTCGAGGTTCGCGAGGTCGCGGAGGACGGCGTCGGTTTGCCCGGCGTCGAGGCGGAGCGCGAGCCGTTTCGCTTGAACGTCGGCTCGAAGCGCGGCGCGTTCGGGCGCGGCGTCGGCGAGCGCGGCGTCCCAACGGTCGAGAAGCGACTCAAACGCGGCGATAAGTTCCGCGTCGGCGGCGATTTGCGCCGGTCGCGGCAGTTCGAAAAGACGCGTCAAAACGGCGTCGTCGGTCGCGTTCGAATTTTCCGCCGTCAAACGTCGCGCGGTTTCCTTAACTTGAACGGCGAGCGGCGTTTCGGCGGGCGAATCCGGCGAAACCGGCGAAACCGGCGAAACCGGCGAATCCGGCGAATCCGGCGAAACGG
>JAFTUJ010000405.1 GCA_017466305.1 Thermoguttaceae bacterium | reverse complement strand
CGACGACGGCGAAGTCGACGAGTTCGCGGCGCTCGAAGGGTACGAAAAACAGAAAATTGAGAACGACGGGACTTTTTCGAGCGATTTCGATTTTTGGAACAGTTGGGAAGGGCCGGAAATAGAGCGCGCGTTCGCCAAGGTCGATGAAAAGCGGGGGAAGAAGGCGGCGGCGAAGGCTAAGTCGACGGGGAAAACGAGCAAAAAAGGAGGAAATGGGGTAAATGGGGCGAATGAGGAAGACGCGTCGAGCGTCGGAGTTGGCGAATTTAGCGCGGACGGCGGCGAGTCGAGCGATTTTAACGGCGGCGGAAGCGGAACCGGCGACCGCTTGAAGAACGTTTGGTCGGTTTATAAAGAGTTGTCGGAGGGCGAGTTGCGCGGGTATCGGCTCGGCGTCGTTCACGGGCGGCTCTCGGCGGCGGAGAAAGACGCGATCATGCGGGATTTCCGTTGCGGAAATATTCAGGTTTTGATCGCGACGTCGGTCGTCGAGGTCGGTATCGACGTTCCGAACGCGACGCTGATGACGATCGAAAACGCCGAACGGTTCGGGTTGGCGCAGTTGCACCAGTTGCGCGGGCGCATCGGTCGGGGGGGACGTCCCGGTTTTTGCGCCGTCGCGCCGACCGCCGGGGCCGATTTCGAGCCGGAAGCCGACGAAGAAGAGGAAATAGGCGACAAGGGTAAATTGGGGAAAACGACGAAAGCGGCAAAAAAAGGAAGAAGCGGCAAGAAGGGAAAGACGGGGAAAGAGGAAGACGGCGCAAAAGAGTCGAAAGCGGAGGCGAAGCGGCGAGCGGAGGCGCGCGAGCGGCTCGAGTTCTTCGCGCAAACGCTCGACGGGTTCGAGTTGGCCGAAAAAGACTTCAAACTGCGGGGACCGGGCGAACTTTTTGGGGCGCGGCAACACGGCGCGGCGGCGTTTCGCGTCGCCGATTTGAACCGCGACCGCGAAATTTTGGAGGAGGCCTGCGCCGACGCGAAAGAGTTGACGCGGCTCGACCCGGGGCTCGCCGACCCCAAACACGCGGCGCTTCGGAAGCAAGTGTTGGCGAAATACGGGCGCGTTCTCGACTTGGGCGACGTCGGGTAAAGGAAAACGGAATTCGGCCGAACGGCGTCGCGCGGAAACTTTCCTTAACAACCGACGCGGCAAGACGGCAAAACGGGGCGCCGAAAAATTTCCTTAACGAAGACGCGACGAACTCGGCGAGTTAAGATAGAGCGTCGACGTCGACGCGACGCGTTTTTCTTTATTTATTAATCGGCTTATTAATAATAAAGGGAAAGTTTCGCGATCGACGGCGACAAGGCAAGAGGAACGAGACGGCTAAAGTTGAACGAAGAGCGAGAAAATTATTCCGGCGTTTTTTAGCAAAATCTCAAAAAAAAGAGAAAAAATGCAAAAAAAACGATAAGAAACGGCGTATTTCGCAAAAAATCGCTCCAATCGCGCTTGACGCGAATTAAAAAAGCGCTATTATGTTCTTGTCGGCGGGGGTTAACGCTTCGTCGGCTCGTTTCTTTAAGAAACGGTCTCGAATCTCGCGAAACCGTTCTTTTTCATCGCAAGAATGACGTTCTGTTTCTTATCTTTGAAAACCGCGTCGTTCTTCCTCGTTTTTGCGTTGCGCGTCGATAAAATAAAAAATTGACATATAGCGAACGTAAATCGATAAAATTGAAAAAGGAACAACAAATTTTTGTCGCGACGGTTGATTCGAACGCCAAAAGTTCGTTTCGACGTTAATATTTTGAACGTATTAAAGATAAACGCGGCGAAAAACGGATTTTTGTCAAGAAAAGAAAAGGCCGGTTTTTACAACGGTTGATTTTCGTGCAAACGCTAATTTTTGAGGAACGCCAAACGGTCTGTTGAGCGAAATGGATAATAGAGATTACGAAACGAATTCAAATTCGCGTCCGCGAAATAATTACGGCAACCAAAACGGAGATCGCGGTTACAGACATAATAATTACGGCAATAATTACGGTCGTAATTACGGCGGCGGTTACGGGAACAATTACGGCCAAGGCGGCTACAATAATCAAGGCGGTTACAATAACGGTTATAACAACGGTTACAATAATAACGGGCGTTACGTTAATCGTCGCAACCCGAAAAACAGCCCGTTGGCGCCGAAAAAACCGAAGTCGACCGCCGCGACGCACGACGGCGTCGACCCGATGGACCCGGAATCGTTTTACCCGTTGGCCGGCGTCCTCGAACTGCACCCGAACGGGTACGGTTTCTTGCGCGATCCGAAAGAAAGTTACGTTCGCCAACTTTGCGACCCGTTCGTTCCCGGAAGCGTTATCGAAAAGCTCGGTTTGCGCGAAGGGGTGCGAATTAACGGTTTAGTGCAACCGGCTCGCGGCAATCAAGGCCCGCGCGTTCGCGAAATTTACGACGTCGACGGCATGAATCCGGACGATTATATCAACGTCCGCCCGTTCGACGAGTTGACGCCGATCAACCCGGAACATTGGTTGCGTCTCGAAACCGGTCCGGAACCGCTTTCGACGCGAGTGATGGACATTCTGACGCCGCTCGGCAAAGGACAGCGCGCGCTGATCGTCGCCCCGCCGCGTTCCGGAAAAACGATGTTGTTGCAACAAATCAGCCAAGCGGTCGTTACGAACTATCCGGACGTTCACGTCGTCGTTCTTTTGATCGACGAACGCCCGGAAGAAGTAACGGACTTCAAACGCGCCGTCGACGCCGAGGTCGTCTCGAGCAGCCTCGACTGCGAAATCGAAAGTCACGTCCGTTTGGCGCAGTTCGTCATTCAACGCTGCAAACGCTTGGCGGAAATGGGGAAAGACGTTTTTCTCTTGCTCGACTCGATCACCCGATTGGCGCGCGCGTTCAACAAATGGGTCGGCAACACCGGGCGCACGATGAGCGGCGGCGTCGACATTAAGGCGATGGACATTCCGAAGAAAATCTTCTCGTCGGCTCGTTTGAACGAAGAAGGCGGCTCGCTGACGATCGTCGGCACCGCGCTCGTCGACACCGGCAGCCGAATGGACGAGCTTATTTTCCAAGAGTTTAAGGGCACCGGGAACATGGAGCTCGTTCTCGACCGCCGCTTGGCCGACCGTCGTATTTGGCCGGCGATCGACATTACCCAATCGGGGACGCGCCGCGAAGAAAAGTTGCTTCCGCCGGACTTCTTGCGAGCGTCGAATATGTTGCGTCGCGCGCTGACGCCGATGAACCCGATCGAGGCGATGGAGCAGCTTTCGTCGAATCTGGCGCGCTGCGATTCGAACGCCGAGTTCTTCATGAAGTTTTTGCGGAACTGAAATTAACGGAGCGAACCGTTTCGAGGTTAACGTCGGAACGGTTCGCGGCGTTTCTTGGAACGTCGAGCGAAGGCGCGCGGCGTCGCCGGTTTGACTTGCCGCGTCGCGACGACTGATTTTAGAGCGTTTTTTAACGTTTTCAAAAACTCGGCGTTTAGCGGAACCGCGGCGGGATCGGCGTCGGAAATTCGAGCGCTTGTTCGAAAACGGAACGCGAAATCAAAATTTTCAACGGCGGACGGCGACTCAACGCGATCGCGACCGCGTCGGACGGGCGAGCGTCGAGCAGAACGATCTTGCCGGTTTGGTTGATTCGGATTTTAGCGTAAAAAACGCGTCCTTCGAGGCGGTCGATGAGAACGTCGACGAAGGAGCCGCCGAGCGCTTCGACCGTTTGCGCGACGAGTTCGTGCGTCAGCGGACGCGGGCTCGGGACGCGGCGACAAGCGCGGTCGATCGTCGTCGCTTCGAAGAGCCCGACCGTTAGCGGAAATTCGCGCCGGCCGTTAAGTTCGCGGAAGAAAACGGTTTGCGTCGCCGAATATTCGCAAACGGCGACGCGAGACGGCGCGATTTCCAACGTTTGCGCTAAGGAATCGCGGCGACGGGGATCGTTGAAACGGGACATCGGAACGCCTTTTTGATTATTAGGTTTGCGTTGCTGAAATTGGTTCGCGTCGGCGCAAGCGACGGCGACGAACGAAAAACGACGAAAATAAGCCGCCGCGTTCGAGTTTGAGACGCGGCGCCTGTTAATATTTAAGACGAATTGCGGAATCGAGCGCAAGTCGGCGCGTTTTTTCAGCGTCGCGGCGCTTTGGCGAGGGAAAAAACGGAGATTTTACCGATGAGCGAAACGACGGCGAAAACGACGAAAAAAGCGGTGATTTTGGCGGCGGGCAAAGGGACGCGGATGAAGTCCGATCTGCCGAAAGTGCTTTTCCCGGTATGCGGCAAACCGATCGTCGAACGCGTCTTGGAAGCGTTGGAAGCGGCGGGCGTCGAAGAGTTTATCGTCGTCGTCGGGTATCGCGGCGACTTAGTGCGCGAAACGATCAAACCGCGTCCGGGCCTCCGTTTCGCCGAACAAAAAGAGCTGCTCGGCACCGGGCACGCGGTCATGTCGTGTCGCGAGGAACTCGAAGGGTTCGACGGTCCGGTTTTCGTCGTCGCCGGCGACAGCCCGATGTTGCAGGGCGACACCGTCGCGCGCCTCTTCGACGAATACGAGAAGAGCGGCGGCGCCTCCTGCGTCATGGGGACGGTGATTAAGGAAAATCCGTTCGGAATGGGGCGTATTTTGCGCGACGAAAAGGGCGATTTCGTCGGAATCGTCGAAGAAAAGGACGCGACGGACGAACAGCGCAAAATTACCGAAATTAATATGAGTTATTATCTTTTCAACGCGCCGGACTTGCTCGCGTCGCTCGGCTCGCTCCGCGCCGACAACGCGCAAAAAGAGTATTACATCACCGACGTGCCGCGCGTTTTGCTCGAAAACGGGAAGCGAATTCTCGCGCTCCCGATTTTGAAGGACGTCGAACGTCTCGGCGTCAACACGCTCGACGATTTGAAGATCGTCGAGGAAACGATTCAAGCGGAAAAGTGAATCGGCGTTGAAATAAAAACACGCTAAAACGGTTGGGACGGTTAAAATCGTTGGGCGGTTGAAATCGTTGGGACGGTTAAAATCGTTGGGACGGTTAAAATCGTTGGACGGTTGAAATCGTTGGGACGGTTGAAATCGTTGGGCGGTTGAAATCGTTGGACGGTTG
>JAFTUJ010000404.1 GCA_017466305.1 Thermoguttaceae bacterium | reverse complement strand
CTCCGCCGACGCCGCAAAGAGCGTCACGACGCGCTTCCTCGGATTCGCGCTCGGAAAAGAAGCCGCGACGCAAATCGGAACGCCGAGCGTCGCCCAACGATCGAAAAAGCGATGCAGCTCAAACGGGTCGCGCGGCGCCGTCGCCCAACGCGACAGCCCGAAATTCGCTTCCAAGTAGATTCCGTCGAACGCGCCCCGCCCCGCAAAACGCCAAGCGTTCTCAAACGACGCGCCCGCCGCGTCCTCGAAACGCTCCGCGTCGCCAAACGGACGCTCAACCCCCAAAAACGCCTCCGCGCCCGGAATAAGTCGCCGAATCCTCCGCGCGGCCTCCTCCGCCGCCGCCAAGCGCGCCTCGACCGACGGGCCCCGCCCGTCGCCCCGCTCGACGTTCGTCGCGACAATCCAACGCCCGACGCAAAGCCCGGCGCGTAAAACCGCCGCCTCGACAAAACGACAAAACGCCTCCGCCGCCTCCGTTTCGGAACGCCCTTCAACCCAACGCGGAACCGTTCGCGCCGTCCAACGCGTCAACGGGCCGAACGTCGTCCGCCAACCCCGCTTCCGCGCAAACGCCAACGCTCGGTCGAACGCGCGCCAGTCGAACGCGCCTTCGCGACGCTCGACGTCCGCCCAAGAAATCGCGGGATTAAAGACGTTAAACGACGACTGCAAACGACGCCGCAAACCGCCCGCCAACCCGGAAAACGGCGTCTTCTCCCCCGCGAACGACGCCGCGACCGCCGAAAACCCCAACGCCGTCGGACGCTCCGCCGCCCCGTCGCGACGCGCCGCCGTCGCTTGCTCCAAAAAAACGTCGCTCGTTCGCAAACTCGCCGCGCGCAACGAATCGAAAAGCGCCGCGCACTCGTCCTCAAACCCCGGCGCGCTCCGCTCCGACGTCGCCAACTCCGCAAAACGACGCAAATCAAGCCGCGTCGTCGCCGTCAAATTCTTCGGAACGTCCAAACCAAGCGCGCCCCACTCGCACCGCTTGCGCAACAAACGCCCCAATTGCCCCCGCGCCAACTCCAAAAAAAGAGAATAAGGAACCCTCGACGGCGCCAACGTTCCCGTCGACTCGAAAACCACCCCCTCCCGACGAGAAACGCAAGGAACGTAAAACGTCCCCGCCCCGCTCGACGCCGGAAATACCCGAAGCAAATTCAACGTCTCCGAATACGACTCGACGCGCGCCGTCGACGGCGCCGGTACGCGACCGCGACGAGCAAAAAAAACGCGACGCGCCTCCGCCGCGCTCAGTCGCGTCTTCGGATAAACAAAAATAAACTCGCTCGACATCCCCGCGCCTTCGACGACGCCGACCGCGCGATCGACGTCAAACGCGGAGCCGGCCCCCAAATTGATTAACCACCGCTAAAATATAAAACAAATTCGACGAAAAATCAACGCCGCGAAAGACCGTTTCAATAAAAAAATAACTGAAAACTTCAATAATAAGCCTCAACTAACCTTTCCACCTTCTCTGTTTTACCCAAATTACCAATCGTTCTTTACTTTTTTTTGGAAAAATGGGAAAAGTTTTGAAAAATTCCACAGTTCCGTCTAGAAATTAAGACTGTTTTTCGTTATAATGAACGTCGAAGAAAAAGCGGGCGTTTTCGAACGTTCCACAAAACCAATAACGCCGAACCGCTCCCCGACGTTCCCCCCTCCAAGGGAAAACGACGACGCCGACGGCGAACGATTTATTTTGAACTTTTAGGAGTTTCCACATGAGCATTAAGACTTCCCGACGCGATTTTCTTAAGGTTTCGACGATCGCGGGCGCCGGTTTCATGGTTGGCGCCGGCAACACCGTTAAACTCGCCCGCGCTTCCGCCCTCCAAGGCCTCGCGGTCGCCGGTATCGGCGTCGGCGGCAAAGGCGCCAGCGACATCCAACAAGCCGGTATCTACGGCAACGTCGTCGCGCTCTGCGATATCGATAAAGGAACGCTCGAAGGTCAAGCGAAAAACTTCAAACAACCGAAGTGCTACACCGACTACCGCGATCTCTACGCCGAAATGATGGACAAGATCGACGCCGTCGTCGTCAGCACCCCGGACCACACCCACACCTGCATCACCGCGCAAGCGTTGAAAGCCGGCAAACACGCTTACACCCAAAAGCCGCTCACCCGCACGATCGGCGAAGCCCGTTACCTCGGCTACCTCGCCAAGAAAAACGGCGTCTGCACCCAAATGGGGAACCAAGGTAGCACGCTCGACTCGATGCGCAACTGCGTCGCCCAAATTAAAGCCGGCGTCATCGGCGAAATCAAAGCCGTCCACATTTGGACGAACCGTCCGATTTGGGCCCAAGGTCCGAACCGCGACATGACGATGGAAAAATTCGCCGCCCAAATCCGCGAAGAAGATCCGGATATCGCCGACGACGAAATCGCCGAAAAGAAAAAGCAAATCGAAGCCGCTCTCAAGAACATCGATTGGGACAGCTGGATTGGTCCGGCGCCGAAACGCGAATTCTGGCCGGGCATCTATCACTCCTTCCAATGGCGCGGTTGGTGGGACTTCGGTTCCGGCTCCCTCGGCGACATGGCTTGCCACACCGCCAACATGCCGTACGGCGCTTGCGACCTGAAATTCCCGACCGAAGTCGTCGCGGAATCCTCCGGCCACGACTTCAACTCCTTCCCGGCGTTGAGCAAGATTTGGTTCCAATTCCCGGCCAACGATTGGCGCGACGCCGTCGAAGTTTCCTGGTTTGACGCGAAAACCAAACCGGAAGCCTCGATCTTCGAAAAATACGGCATCACGAAACCGACCGACTCCGGCGCGATCATCATCGGTACCAAAGGTTGCGCTTACAGCCCGGACGACTACGCTCAACGTTACGAACTCCGCGCCGAAGGCGGCAAAGCCCTCGAAGAAATCAAGGGCGTCGAATGGCGTAAAGCTCCGACCGACGAACACTCCGGCAACTTCGACACCCGCAACAAACTTGAATGGTTCACCGCTATTCAAGAAAACAAACCGGAACTCTGCTGGAGCAACTTCCCGAACTTCGCCGGTCCGCTCACCGAAACGATCCTCCTCGGCAACCTCGCCGTTTGGGCCGCTCCGGAAGCCGGCAAACGCGGCGAAACGATCAAATGGGACGCGAAGAAACTCGAAGTCACCAACCTCGCCGACCTCAAGACCCCGGGCGTTGCGAAACTCGTCCGTCCGGAATACGAAAACGGTTACGAAAAGATCGACTGGAGCGAACTCAACTGAGTTTGTTCTCGCAAACCGTTTGATTCAAGCGGTTTGAGTTGACGCAAAAGGCGGTTCGTCGCAAGGCGAGCCGCTTTTTTTATCGTCGTTTTCGCGGTCGCGGATTTTACTTCGCGTCGCCGAAAACGCAAATCGACCGCCGATTTTAGCCTCTATTTCGACCCGTCCCATGTCGTTAGGCAACCGCCGACGTTTAGCCTCTATTTCGACCCGTCCCATGTCGTTAGGCAACCGCCGACGTTTAGCCGTTGTTTCGACCCGTCCCATGTCGTTAGGCAACCGTCGACGTTTAGCCTCTATTTCGACCCGTCCCATGTCGTTAGGCAACCGTCGACGTTTAGCCGTTGTTTCGACCCGTCCCATGTCGTTAGGCAACCGCCGACGCTTTCGCGTTTTCTTCCGCGACGTAAAAAAAGCCGCCTATTCGGGCGGCTTTCAACGGCGAACGCGTCGACGTTATCTCTTTTTCTTAAAAAGACTTCCCATCTTATCGACGAAGCGATTGGGCGTCCGCTGTTCGAGCGGCGACGGCGTTCGACGCGGCGGTCCGTCGTTGCGACGACTCAGCGTCAACGAAACGCGTCCCGACGTTTTGCTTGGTTCGCGCGCGTCTTGCGCTTCTTGCGTCGGCGCGACGGCGTCCGCGCCGGTTGCGTCGTCGACGGATTCCTCCGCGTCAAAGGTCGGAATCGGCGGCGCGTCCTCTTCGCTTATCCCCAATTTCTGCAAAATTCGCTTGCGGCTAAACTCCGCTTTGGCGCCAAAATACAATTTAACGGCGGCGGGATTCGACAACACTTCGATCGGCGTTCCGGCGCACAACACCTTGCCCTTGCTAACGATATAACTTCGGTCGGTGATCGCGAGCGTTTCGTCGACTTGGTGGTCGGTGATAAGCACCGCGATCCCTTCGTCGGCCAACTGCCGCACGACCGCCTGAATCCCTTCGACGGTGATCGGGTCGACGTTCGCAAACGGTTCGTCGAGGAGCAAAATCCGCGGTTTCGCGAGAAGCGCCCGCGCAATTTCAAGCCGCCGACGTTCGCCGCCGGAAAGCCCGCCGGAACCGCCCATCCCGACTTTCGTCGCTCGAATGTGTTTCAAATTGAACTTTTCGAGCGATTCCTCGAGCGCGACTTTCTGTTCGGCGCGCGAATACCCAAGAAATTCCATCGCCGCGACGAGGTTCTGTTCGGTCGTCAACGTCCCGAAGACGCTGCGGTCTTGCGGCAAATACCCGAGCCGTCCCTCGCGCGCCCGGCGATACATCGGCCACGACGTTACGTCGAGTCCGTTGAGCGTTATTTTTCCCGCGTTCGCCGGAATCAAGCCGCACGACATCCGGAAGCTCGTCGTTTTCCCGGCGCCGTTCGCTCCGAGCAAGCCGACGACTTCGCCCTCGCGCACCTCGAAACTCACGCCGTCGACGACGGTTCGTTTGCCGTAAATCTTCACCAGCCCTTCGGCTTTAAGAACGACCGCGCTCCCCGCCGACAGGCTCGCTTTCGGCGCGTTGGACGCCGACCCCAATTTCCATTCGTTTCGTTCCTTCGTCATCGTCTTCCTCCATTATTCGCGCGTTTACGCCCGACGTCCGACGGTTTTGCGGCGCGTCGACGTCGCCTTTATTATTATACGCGCTCGACGAAAAAATTGCGACGGGGGCGGGGCTTTTTTTAAAAAATCGCCCGTCGTTCGCTAATTTCACGCCGAAAGGTCCGCGCCGCCGCCTTCCGTTTACGCCTCCCGTTCCTCCGCGACGCGCCAACGTTTCGAAGCGCGAACGGTTAAAACGACCATCGCCGCGCCGACGACGACAAGGAAGAAGGCAACCTTCCTCCAAACCGGGTTGCTCGCGGCGCCGATAATTCTCGCGCCGCCGTTTTCATCCAAAAGCCAAAAGATGAAAATCAACGCTAAATACGGCGTCGTCAGATATTTAAGGACATTGCCGACGCAACGCGGAACACGAATTTTCCCGCCTCGGTCAAGCTCGGCGGTCATTCTATCCGCGCCCCAAACCCAAGCGACGAGAGCCGTTTGCAAAAAGACGACGACGAACGGCATAAAGGTCGCGATCCAAAAATCGAACGCGTCGAGCGCCGCCGCGTTCTTCGTATACCCGCAAACGATCGCCGTCCCGGTCAGCGCGACCGCCGCCGTAAACGCGACGCTCGCCCAGTTCGACAACCGCAACGTCTCCTTCGTCCAAGCGACCGCCGGTTGCGCTTGCGACACCGAACTCGTTATACCGGCG
>JAFTUJ010000403.1 GCA_017466305.1 Thermoguttaceae bacterium | reverse complement strand
TCGAAGGTCGGGAGACGGTCGAGTCCGGCCAAGGCGTCTTGCGACGTTCCGCCGTCGGCCATCGCGGCGCGCAGGAGGTTTTCGTCGATGTTCCCCGGGTCGACCCAGCGTCCGGTTTCGTCGAGTTGGAAGACGCCGAGGTGGAGCATCAGGTTCATGCGGCGCGATTGGTATTGCAGCCAAGTTTGCATAATTTCGTTTTGCGAATTAAGCAAGTTTTCCAACGCGTTGACCAACGCCTCGACGTTCGAGTTAACCGAACCGACGCGGGACGAACCGGTCGGCGGCTTCGTCAGGTCGAGCTGCGCCGTGTGAACGCGTTTGATCGACGTCAAAACGCTGTCCCGTTGAAGCTCGAAACTGATTTGCGCCAACTCGATGGCGCGAATCGCGCTGCGGATTTGTTGGTGAACGCCGTCGACGTAAGCGTAATAATTGCGGCGCGCTTGGTCGTACGAGATCAACGCTTGACGGTAGCTGTTCCGCTCCATAAAGCGGTCGAGCGGCGCGTCGAATTGGAAGCCGGCGGTGAACTGCGCTTTGTCGGCGCTGAAATTCACCGGATTCGAACCGTCGTTCGAAACCGAGCCGCCAACCGAAACGCTCAAGTCGCTGCGGAGTTTGTCGGCGACGATTTCGATGTTGCGCCATTGGTCGACGAGGTTCGAGCGCATGTTCATCCAGTCGAGGCGGCGTTCGCGGGCGACTTGGAAGGCGTACTCGGCGTTCACGTCGACGAGCGGGAGTTCGATCGCTTCGAGGCGGGCGCGCGCTTGAATCAAGTGCAGCGTCATCAACGCTTCCGACAGTTTCGTCAAGCAAGAGCTGAACCAAACGCGGTACACGTCGTCGCGAGCAAGAGCCCCGGAGCGCAACGCCGCCAACGATTCGTCGAGCGCGGCGCGACGACGCAGGTATTCTTCGCGGTTGTCGGCGGTAATGTCGTTCGCCATCGCGTCAAGCTCGGCGACTTCGCGTTCGAGTTCGCCGACGTTGAATTGAATCGGGTCGTTCAGTTCCGCCGTCATATGCAGGTCGGCGACGAGTTGTTCGACGGTCGACGCGAACGGCGAAGCGTCCGGATTTTCGCGTTTTTCGACGATCATCGCGGCGAGATCGTCCGGCGAGTAGGTCAAAATCGTTTGCTCGATCAGATCGAGGAGCTTCGCGACGTCGTATTGAACGCCGCGCGATTTCAGGACGACGCCGTATTCGTTGACCTCTTCGTTCGGTCGTTCGAGGTCTTCGCGAATCTCTTTGACGCGTTGCGCGAAGAGTTGCGCGTCGGCGAAGGAGCTGTTGAGTTCCGGGTTGTCCCGCTCGAAGCGAACGCGAATCGCTTCCAACGCGGCCAAGCGGCGCGGCGCGACGTCCGTTTCCAAGTACTCGAGGTCGGCGAGCGTATCTTGCAAGCCGAGCCCAAATTGACGGTCGAAATCGGCGAAAACGGCGCGCAGGTCGGCGATCGAAATTCGCTTCGGCGCCGTTTGCGCGTTTTTCAAGTCGTCGAGCGAATCGACGTAACGACGCGAGTCGGCGACGATTTCGTTGTTTTTATCGCGAAGCCAACTCAAGAGCGCGGTAACGTCCGCTTGGAATTGCCCGAGCGTTTCCGGCATCAAGTTGAATTGATCGGTCAACGGGTCGCGAACGACGACGTTTTCGATATCCGGCGGCAAGCCCAAGTCGATCAAATAAGACTCGATCGAGTTGCGGTAGTTGTTCTTCAACTCGATGAGGTTCTTTTGGCTCGAAAGCCAAGTTTGGCGCATACGGTCGACTTCGGTGCGGCTCGTAACGCGGCTCGTCGCGAAGTACTCTTCGTAACGTTGGTAGTTGTCCGCCGACGACGAAACGTTCGACTCTTGGTTGCGGATCCGGATTTGATCCGAAAGAAGCCCGTAAAACCCGCCAACGTTCGCGCCGCCGACGCCGCTTCCCGGGTAACCGCCGCTCGACGGAGCCGAAACCGGCGACGAACCGGTCAGGACGCCGACGTAAAAGCCCTGTTGGTAAAACGCCAACTGACGAACGTTCGCCAACAACCGGCGTTCGCTGCGCGTTAAGTTTTCCAAGACGATAGCGCGACCGGCCCCGCGAAGGAACGGTTGCGTCAAGCTGTAACTAAGCGAAGTCGTCGGCGTGAACGAGTCGTTCGACGGGCTGAACGTCCAAACCATCGAGTTCGCGAGGTTGACGACGACGTCCGCTCCGGTCGCCAACTTGCGGCGCGCGCCGACCTCGGCCGTTCCGGCTTCGAGCGACGAAACGCTCGAGTCTTTGAAACCGCCGCTGTTGCGATAGAACAACGAGCTGCCGCCGTAAAACTTCACGTCGAAGGCGTAACGCTCGGCGGTAACGTTAAGCGCCGCTAAATAGACGTTTTCCAACGCGTTGCGATAGTCCGGCGAGTGCAGAAGCGCCAAGTCGAACGCCGTCTTTTGGTCGACGACGATTTCGCCGTTTTCGTTCGGAGCCGGCAACGAGTCGCGCCAACTTTCGTTCTCGATCGTTTGCGTAAAGCCGTTCGCGCTCCACTTTTCTTGCCCTTTGCGCCCTTCGACGTCGTTGAGCAAGCGCGCCGCGGTGCAGTCGTCGACCGGCGACGGTTGCGCGTCCGGATTATACCGGTTCGCGTAACGCGACTTCGACGACTCCGCGAGCGTGAAGTTCTCCATATCCCAATATTTTTCTTCGGAGCTCTTCCCGACCGTGTTCAAGAGGCCGTAAACCTCCTTGTCGGCGTCGCTTCGATACTTGCCGCGCGAACACCCCGGCGCCGCGAACGAAGCCAGCGCGAGACCCGTTAAAATTAGCGCCAACCCTTTCGACCGAGATCGCGAAAAAACCGCGCTTCCTTGCGCTTCTTTCCGCTCAAGCGTTTGCGCGTCGCGCGACGCGACGCTCCGCCCCTTATTTTTCCATTTGCACATGACGCAACTCCGCCAAACCGTTAAAACGTTTCGTCGACGTTCGACGCAAAAACGCCCGCGATCGCGACGCGTAAAAAACGCTCGCTCGCCGACGCTTCGAACGCTCGACGCGATCGCCTCCTGCGAAAACGCCGACCGTTCCGCCGCGTCGAGTTCGTTCCAGCGACTCCTTTCGCTAAAAAACAAACTCGACGCGACGACGCGAACCAACGGCGCCCGACGACGAGCCCTCGCCGGAACGGGTTTTTCGTCGCGACGTTTGGAAAGCGCCAAAAAAGAAAAGACGACGAAAACAGGCGAGCGCGTAAAAAGCGCCGGACGAAAACGCGACAACTCCTTTCGTCGCGTTTTTTCACCGTATACTTTCGTATCGACTTTTCCGGTTGTAATATTTACAACTTTTTTAGCAAAAATTCACCCGCGTCTAACTTACCGCTCTTAAAGCGCCGTTCGCGCGGTAAACGAAGCGGGAAAACAAGACGGGTTATTCGCGTTTTAACGATAAAATAAACTGAAAAAGCAAGAGAAAAAAGTTTTTTTAGATAAGGAAGAAAAAAAACTTGACAAAAGCCCGATTTGACGATACTATCAATATTAGAAAATTTTACGGGGCGCCTGTTTTTTTATGCGACGACGCGTTAATTTGGAGAAAATGCGTTGTTTTGATAAATTACGTTAAAAAAACGCGCGCCGCGGTCGATAAGACAGATAAGATAGACAAACCGCGAAGTTTTTACCGCGCCGCAACCGTTCTTTTTTGACGGTTCGACGAGCGCGACTTCGGCGACGGTTATTAATAAATCGCGGCGATTTCTCCAAAAATCGCTTCAGCACGACAGCACACCTCGAAAATTTAGGCGGATGAGGCGCGTTATGAACGTTTGGAACAAAGTTTTTTATGCCTTGATCGCAGTTTTATGCGTCGGTTTCACCGTTTTAGCGGCGAATAAATACTCGCTGACTAAAGATTGGGACGCGAAACTCGACGCGCAAGACGCGAAAATCGCGCAACTGCAACAAGAAATCGCCGCGCTGCAAGTCGAACTCGACGGCGACCCGTTGAAAGCGGCGGAATCTTGGGACGACCTCGGCCTCCGCGTTCAAATCGATCGCCTCGACGCGCTCTACCGCGGCGACGTTTTCTTCAACTGCGCGCCGGTCGAAGCGTTGACCTTCGAAGTCGATAAAGACCCGATCACGCAAGATTCGATTTTAGGCGCTAAAATCGCCTTCACCGTTCCGACGACGTACGCTCTGACGGCGTTCGCCGACGCCGGCGCCGACGCGTTCCGTCAAGGTTCCGTCGCTTACGTCTTCGACTCCGGTTTCGCTCTCCAAGCCGAAACGGCCGAAAACGCCGCCGAAGAAGCCGTCGAAGAAGCCGCGGACGAAACGACGAACGAAACGGCGGAAGTCGCGGCGAGCGCCCCGCGTTACCTCGGCGCGTTCAAATTCGTCGGCGCCGCGGAAACCCAAGCGAGCCTCGAATCGGTCGGGCTGCTGACCGAAGAAGAATTGACGGCGATTCAAGAATCGCAACAAAGCGGTCGGTCCTGGATCGTTTGCGTCGACCGTCTCCCGATGCACGCCGGCGCGCCGGACGTCGCGGCGTTGATCGAAGCCGACGCGGAAACGTTCGCCTCGCTTCCGGAAGAAACCCGAACCTATTTCCAAAACGCGACGCCGCAAGCGCATATTTCCGAACTCTTCCCGGGCATTGGCGACGCTTCGACGATCGGGCCCGACTACCAAGGCGTCTTGGCGCGCCAACAAGCGACCCGCGACGCGGAAAACGTCCTGAAAGCTCGCCGCACGCTCGCTCTTAAAGACCTGACTTACGTTCTCGTCGACCAACTCGTTTCGATCGGCGCGGAAGTCGACGAAGCGACGCAAGCGCTCTACGCCGCCGAAGATTTCGACGCCGCGGTCGCTCGCAAACGCGTTCCGTCGTACGCCGAACGTCAAGCGACGCTCGCCGCCGATCTCGAAAAGATGGAAAGCTATCGCGACTTGGCGAAATTGAAACTGGAAGAAGCGCAAGCGCGCGTCGCGGAATGCCAAGCGGCGATCGACGCGACGTTGGCCGAAAACGCTCGTCTCGCGGCGGAGATCGCGCAAGCGCAAATCGCGTTGGCGAAAAACGCCGAGCAAAAGAGCCAAAACGGCGACGGCGACGAAACGACGACCGCGTTCGCGCTGAGCGGAATCTGATCGCTCGCCGTTAAACGAAGAGTCGGCCTCAACGCCGAAACCGCCTAAGAGCCGCGTCGCAACCGAGACGCGGCTTTTTTTCGTTTCTCCGTTTCCTTTCTTTATCGCTTGCAACGTCGGCGGCGCGAAATCTCAATAACGTTCGTCAAACGCTTGCGTCGTTAATTTTGCCAAAAATAAGAAAAAACTTCATTTTTTGCGTCGGAATTTCCGGGCGACGCGTCTTAATATATATAGAGAGCGGCGTTTGTTCCGTCGCCGCCGACGTCTTACTTTAACCCTCGACGCAGAAACGTAAAAAGATGAACGAGGCGCTTGCATTGGCCATATTCCGGATCTTTGAAGAACGCATTCGCCGAAAAGGCGTCCGCTCCGCCGCCGAACGCGAGGAGATCGCCGCCGACGCGCTCGCAAATTTCTTCATACAAAATCCGGAGTCATTTTATACCGTCGCGACGAGCTCGCCGATCGTTTTGCTCGTCTTACGCCTCTCGAAATTGCCGAAGAAGAAAGCGTTGTCCCAACATTTTGCGGAAAAGAAACGTCGAGCGCGTTGGGAACAAACGCTCGACTTTTCCGTTCCCGCCAACGACCGCTTTTACTCCGCTCCGGAAAGCGCGTCGCCCGCGCTGCTCGCCGAACGCCGCGACGAGCTCGACGCAATCCGCCGATACGCCAACGAACTTGGCGACTACCGCGGCGTTAGCAGATTCGCGTTGGCGCTCGCTCAAATGGAGGGCGGCGAATCCTTTTCCGCTCTCGCGCGGCGTCTCGGCGTTACCGTCGACGCGCTCCGTCGCGTGAATCGCAAGACGTTGCAACACGTCCGCATTCGCCGCGAAAACTCGAACGCCGACTAACTCGAACGCCGACTAACTCGAACGCCG
>JAFTUJ010000402.1 GCA_017466305.1 Thermoguttaceae bacterium | reverse complement strand
GAACCGTCCGCCGCGGTCGCGACGTTCCCCCCGCCGAAAGCCGTCGCGGCGCTCAACGCCAACGCGCAAACGCCGAACGCCGCCGCGTTCCTCGTTGTTCCGCCGCTTTTCCGCTTAAACGTCGGCGCTTTTCGTTGCGTTCGGTCGCTTTTCATTTTATCTATTTTACCTCAACCGCTTAATCGACGTTCGACGCGTCTCGTTGTCGCGTCCGTCGACTTCGTTCGTTCCTCGGCGCTCGCGTCAACCGACCGCGAGCCGCGCCGTTCGCTTAGGATACCTTTTTTTCTCCGACGCGTAAAGCGGAAAAACGCCGTTCGCGCAACTTTCTTCCAAACCGGGGTCGCTCCGTTTCCCCTCTTTTCCCATTCTCCCCAAATTTCCCCGCTCAGCGCGTCGTTTGGACCGGACCGTTAACGCGCGCTCGCCTTTCCGTTCCCGACGCGGCCGACGTTCGCGAACTATCCGACGTTCCCAACGCGTCCGAGTTCGCGAACCGCCTAACGCTTATCGTCATTCGCTCGCGCCGCGTTGCGTCGTCGGAACGATTTTTTCGAAAATTTCGGCGACGACGAGATCCTGCTCCGGCGCGACGGTCTTCAAGTCGAGCGTCAGCGCGTCGCGCGTCCAACGCGTCAACAACCGCGGCGACGCCGTTTCCAAACGGAGCGCAAGTTCCGCCGGCGCGAATCCTCTCGGACGCGCTTCGACGAGCCAAGTCGGCGAGGTGCCGAAAGTCGCGTTGACGCAAAGGAGCGAACGTCCCGGAACGGTTCGCGCGCTTGCGACGCAAGGGGCCGTTTCCAAGAGCGCCGCCAACCGTTTCGCGCGGTTCTCCAAGTTGGCGACCGACGTCGACAAAATCCGCAGCGCCGGAATCGCCGCCAACGCCGCGTCGCGATCGCGGTAAAGTTCGAGCGTTTTCGCGAGCGCCGCCGCCTCGCCGCGCCCCAACTTCGTCGCCCGCGCCGTTCGCGTTTTCAAAATCGCGTCAATTTTCGAACGCGAGCCGAAAATCAAGCCGCAAGAGGGCCCGCCGATCAACTGCGCGCCGTCGCAAAGCGCCAAGTCGTATCCGCTTTTCAACCGTTCGCCGACGGTCGGGAGCGCCGCGTCGAAAAACTCCGACAGATCGAGAATCGGCGCGAACTCGAATTCGCCCAAAATCGCGAAATTCAACTTTTCCGCCGCTCGCAACTTAACGAGTTCGGCGACGTCGACGCGTCGGCCTCCGGTCGTCCAACGTCCTCGCGTCGTCCAAACGAGCGCCGTTTTCGCGTTGCAAGCCGCCGCGTAATCCGCCGGATCGACGGCGTTGCAGGCCCCGACTTCGCGCCGAACGATCGGAAAAAAATCGAGCGACGTTTCGAGCCGTTCCCCGTTGTCGCGTTCGTAAAGATCGCGCCGAGCGACGACCAACTCCGCGTCCGGCGCCAACGTCTCCAACGTCGCGATACGAGCGGTCGCAAGGTTCGGGAAGATCGCCGCCGCCTCCGCTCCGGTCGCTTGACAAAGCCGCGCGACCGTCTCTTTTTCCCGCGCCGCCTCTTTGCGTTCGGAAAATTCCGTTCGCGGTTCCGCAAACGTCCAAGCCGCTTCGGAGCTCGCCTCCGCCGCCAAACGTTCGAAATCGTCGGCGAAAACCCGCCCGCGCGCGTCGACGACGAGCGGCTCCGCGTCGTCGCCGAGCGTCGCCAACCGCCCGACGATCTTCTCGATCAACTCGGCCAAATCGGGCCGACGCAGTTCGCTCGCCGCCGAAAACGCCTCTTGCGACACGTCGTTCAAAACGCCCTTGACGACCGCCGCCACCGCCGACGGATGCAGACGACTCGCCCAAGGTTTCACCGACGGCGACGATAAAATTTCGGACAAAAACGAAAAGGAAAAGGGCGTCGATTTCTGCACAAGCGCCTCCCGACAAAAGTAAAATCCGCGACGCGACGCCGAATCGCTTCGCTTCGTTTCGCGCGCCGCCCTTTATTATTATACCCCAACGGCGCCGCTCGGCAAGACGTCGACGTCGCTTTCCGCGCCTTCAAAATCGCTCGATTCGCCCAAAACGCAACTTTCTTTCAAAAATTCTCGCCGCGCCCGTTGTCGAAATCGCCGACGACGTTATCATTAATAAACGGCGAACGTTTCCGCGAAACGCCGAGCGCAGACGCCCGCTTTGATCGGTCGCCAATTTTACGCGCGCCCCTTCGTTTCGCTTGTTTCGCCGACGTTTCCGGCTTGCGCAATTTGCCGAAATCGCCCGTTTTAACCCTAAATACCGCCGAGGTCGCTATGTCGAACGATTGGGAAGAAAAAAAACGGTTTAACGAAGAAAACGCCCCCGCCCTTGAAGCCGCCGAAAACGCCGCGTCGCGCCCCGTCGACGTCGACGCCGAAGCGACCGCCGCCCGGTTGTCCGCGCAAGCCGAAACGAACGACGCGCCGGACGACCCCCGCCCGTTCGAAATCAACGTCGCCGAACGAGTGAAGCGTCTCCCGCCGTACCTCTTCGCCGAATTGAACGCGCTCAAATACGCCAAGCGCCGCGCCGGAGCGGACGTCGTCGACCTCGGGATGGGCAGCCCGTCCGACCCGCCGAACGATCTCGTGATCGAAAAGCTCGCCGAAGCGATTCGCAACCCGAAAGTTCACGGATACGGCGCCGCCCGCGGAGCGACGAACCTCCGCCGCGAAGTCGCCGCCCGCTACCTCAAATATTACGGCGTTCGCTTAAATCCCGATACGGAAATCATCGCGACGCTCGGTTCGAAAGACGCGCTAAGTCACACGATTCTCGCGCTTTGCGGCCCCGGCGATTTGGCGATCGTTCCGTCCCCTTACTTCCCGGCGCACCTTTACGCGGTCATGTTGGCGGGAGGCGAAACGCTCGCGCTCGACGTTCGCGACCCGGCGCGGCTCCTTTCGGAAGTCGCGTTCGCTTGCGAGCGGTTCTACCCGCGTCCGAAAGTGATGCTCGTCAACTACCCGCACAACCCGACGGCGACGGTCGTCGAGCGCGAATTTTACGTCGATTTAGTCAAATTAGCGAAGAAATTCGGCTTCATGGTCTTGAGCGACCTCGCGTACGCCGACGTCGTGTTCGACGGTTACGAGACGCCGAGTTTCCTTTCCGTCCCGGGCGCCCGCGACGTCGGCGTCGAGATGACCACCATGTCGAAAAGCTACAATATGGCCGGTTGGCGCATCGGTTTTTGCGCGGGCAACTCCGAAATCGTCCGCGCGCTCGCGACGATCAAAACTTATTACGACTACGGCGGCTTCACTCCGCTCCAAATCGCCGGGATCGTCGCGATGCGGGAGCTCGACGCCGACGTCGCCGCGCAGGCGAAAATTTACGAACGCCGTCGCGACGTTCTTTGCGAAGGCCTCGAGCGGCTCGGTTGGGACGTCGTTCGTCCGAAAGCGTCGATGTTCGTTTGGCAAAAGATTCCGGAAAAGTACCTTCAAAAATACACGACGTTCGATTTCGCGATGAAGCTTTTGAGCGAAGCGAACGTCGTCGTCAGCCCCGGTTCGGCGTTCGGCCCGCTCGGCGAAGGTTATTTGCGTCTCGCGGTCGTCGAAAAAGAGGACCGACTTCGCCAAGCGATTCGTCAAATGGGGCGCGCGCTCCCGAACTTTTAACCGTTCCGACGCTCGGCCTTTGATTTAATTTAACGTCGAACAAAAATCAAAATCGCGTCGTCGTTCCGCCCGGTTCGCTCGACGCGTTTTGATTTCGCCGTTTTACCAAACGCAATTCAAACGCCGGCCGTCCCGACTTGCCCGCGTCTTTGATTTTCCGAAAAACG
>JAFTUJ010000401.1 GCA_017466305.1 Thermoguttaceae bacterium | reverse complement strand
GCCGACGCGCAACCGACGCAACGCGCAACAGTCGCCGACGCAACGCCGACGCAACGCGCAACAGTCGCCGACGCGCAACCGACGCGGCGCGACGTCGTTCGAAACGCGCCGACTTTTCGCGTCGCGTCGTCGTTTTTCGCCTTTTTTTCGCCGTACCGCGTCATTTTCGTTCCTCCGCCGCTTATTTCAAACGCTCGTTTCCCTCCAGTTTACTCGTTTTCGCCGCGAAATTCAAGCGGCGTCGACCCAAAAAAACGGCTCGCGACGCCGACTTTCCGCCGACGCCGCGAACCGTTTCGCTTCGTGTTCGTCAAAATTTTCGCGTTCGGGACGTTCAAACCGCGCCGCTTGCGACGCGTTTCCTCTTTCCGACGCCGCCGAACGTCGAACGCTTGTTGAGCGGAACCGCTCGACCGCTCGAAACGCCCAAAACGCCGCGTCGAGCGTTAAAGCTGCACGACGCGAATCGCCGGGTCGAGCCGGTCTTGCAGAATCGTCGTTACGATCAGGTCGAGCGTTTGCGAAGCCGCGTCACACCCGTCGCAAGCGCCGGTCATCGCGACGTAAACGACGTCGTCCTTCACGTCGACGATTTCAATGTCGCCGCCGTCGCGACGCAAAATCGGCCGAATCGCGGTTTCGACCGTCTCTTCGATGCGCTTCGCCTTTTGATACGGCGACAATTTCGCGAACTCGCCGGGCGCCGCTTTCGGAGCGTCGGTCGTCTCGAACGTCGGATTCTGCACGACGTCGCCGGTCGCGGTCGTCGAAACGGTCGCCAACGGAATGAAACCGGTCTTTTTCGGCTCTTCCGCGACTTTCGGCGCTTCGACCGGCTGCGTCGCTTGCGTCGACGCGGGCGAGAGCGTTCCGTCGAAAGCGTCCGACGTCGGCGCGGCGCAAGTCCCGCTCGAACAACCGCCGCCGCTCCAAACGTCGTCCAAAATATCTTGAATTTCGCCGCGACACGACCCGCAGGCGCCCCCCGCTTTCAGCGCGCCGGTTACTTCGTCGGTCGTTTTGAGCCCGAGTTCGCGAATTTGGCGGCGCAGGTACGGTTCGGTGATCCCGAAACATTGGCAAACGACGCGTCCTTCGTCGACGTCGTTCCCGAGCTTCTTGAAGCCGAGCGCTTCCAAATCGACGCCGCGACGCGACGCCCAGTCCCAAACCGCTTCTTCGAGCGCTTCGGCGCCCATCACGGAGCAGTGAACCTTTTGCGTCGGCAGGCCTTCCAAAAACTCGACGACGTCTTGATTGGTAATTTTCAACGCGTCGATCGGGGTCGGGCGGCGTTCCTCGATGATGCGGCAGAGCGCTTCCGACGCGGCGATCGCCGACGTGCAGCCGAACGTCAGAAACTTCGCCTCGACGATTTTATCCTTCGTCGGGTCGGTTTCGTCGCGCTCGACGCGAAAAGTGAACTTCAACGCGTCCCCGCAAGCGACCGAGCCGTGTTCGCCGACGCCGTCCGCGTTCGCGACTTCGCCGACGTGCGGCCCGGTTTTCCCTTGAACGGCGTCCATAAATAACTGTTTTGTCTTTTCGCTGTATTGCCAACCCATTTTTTTACCTTATAATAAACGTTGTCGTCGCGAAGCGGAACGAGCCGCGGCGCCGAGTTTCCGTCCGGATTCTCCGCGCGCCGTCCGTCGAACCGCCCTTGCTCGCGAACGAGTTAGGTTTTGGCCGAATTTGCGACCGACTTTTTCGTCGGTTTATTCGATTGTATACGCCCCGCGCGCAAATGCAAGACGTTCTCGACCATTTTTGTCGACATTTTTTTATTTTCGTCGACGCGCCGCGAACGCCGCCTCGAAACCGCCGCCGACGCTCCGTCGGAGCCCCCGCCGCGTCGCGCCGCCGCTCGCCGTCCCCTTATTATATTCCTTATTTTCAAGTTGGGACGGGGGGGCGCAAACCGACGCGCAAAATTTTCCGGAATCGCGCCGTCCTTTTCGGCAAAGTCGCCGCGACCGGCGTTTTCCGACGCTTACCCCAAAAAAAAAACGAAAAAACGATTCAAAAATAAAACGACAACCCATTTAACCGTTAAAGGAACCCCAATGTCCGTTAATTTCGACGTCGTCAACGAGATGACTTGGCGCGGCCTGTTGAACCAAATCACCGACGAAAAGCTCGGCGCGTTTCTCCTCGAAAAGCCGCGAACCGTTTACGGCGGTTTCGACCCGACGGCGGACTCGCTGCACGTCGGGCACTTGGTCGCGATCATGAACCTTCGCCGCTTCCAAAAAGCCGGGCACCGTCCGATCGTTCTCGTCGGCGGCGCGACCGGAATGATCGGCGACCCGAGCGGCAAAAGCGACGAACGCAAACTCCTGACGCCGGAAGCGGTTCAGCACAACGTCGACTGCATCAAGAAGCAAATGGCGCGCTTCGTCGACTTTGACGATAAGGAAAACGGCGCGATTTTGGTCAACAATTTCGACTGGATGAAAGAATTTAGCTACCTCGACTTCCTCCGCGTCGTCGGGAAGCGTTTCCCGGTCAACGTCATGATGACGAAAGACTCGGTGAAGAGCCGCCTCGAAGCGGAAAACGGGCTCAGTTACACCGAGTTCAGCTATATGTTGCTCCAATCGTACGACTTCGTCCACCTTCACCGCGAATACGGTTGCGAAATTCAAATCGGCGGAAGCGACCAATGGGGGAACATCACCGCCGGGATCGACTTGGCGCGTCGAATGGACGGCGTCCAACTTTACGGCCTCACGAGCAAGCTTCTCCTCAAGAGCGACGGCAAGAAGATGGGCAAAACGGAGTCCGGCGCGCTTTGGCTCGACCCGGCTCGCACGAGCCCGTACCAATTCTACCAATACTGGGTCAACGTCGACGACGCGGACGTCGAAAGCGCGTTCCGTTTCTTCACCGACCTGAACGAAGCGGAAGCGACGGCGCTGATCGAGGAACACCGCGCGAACCTCGGACGTCGGATTTTGCAAAAGCAAGTCGCGAAAGAGTTGACGCTGATCGCGCACGGCGAAGCGGGCTTGGCGGCGGCGGAGCAAGCGACGGCGATCTTCTTCGGCGCGGCGATCGAAAGTCTTTCGGACGTGGAACTTACGTCGATTTTCGCGGACGTTCCGAGCCAAGAGCTTCCGCGAGCGCTACTGGAAGCCGGCGAAATCGGAATCGTCGACGCGTTCGTGTTGGCCGGACTCGCGAAGACGAAGGGCGACGCTCGCCGCGCGGTTCAACAAGGCGGCGCTTACGTCAACAACCGCCCGATTACCGACCTCGATTACAAACTGACCCCGGCGAGCCTGGCGAGCGAAACGGTCGTCATCCTCCGCAGCGGTAAAAAACGCTACGCGCTGTTGAAATTCGTTTGATTTCCAACGTCTTAGCGACGCCAACGTCTCCAACCAACGTAAAACGCCGAGCGACCGTTTTAGTCGCGCGGCGTTTTTTAACGTCGCTTTTGGCATTCCGCGTTAAAGAAACGCCGCCCGCGTTAATGCGTCGACTTTTTCGCCGTCGCGCCGCCGTCAAGAAACGCCTTTAGAGCCGAACGGCTTAACGCCGCGCGACTCTAAAACGCGCTTCGGAAGCCGACGTTCGCTTAAAAACGTCGGCTCTTAACGAAACGTCAAGAAACTACTTTTGGTTCTTATACGTTTCGTAGCAGTCGAACGCTTGGTCGACGGTCGCGTTGTTGTGGACGATTTCGCGAACCGCTTTCAGCATCCCGATCGGGCAGTCCGATTGGAAGATGTTGCGGCCCATGTCGACGCCCGCCGCGCCTTGCGAAATCGCCGAGTAAGCGAGTTGCAGCGCGTCGCGTTCCGGAAGTTTCTTGCCGCCCGCGATGACGATCGGAATCGGGCAAGCGTTCGTCACTTGTTCGAAGTTTTCTTCGCAGTAGTACGTCTTGACGACGTTCGCACCGTTTTCCGCGCAAATACGGGTCGCGAGGCCGAGGTAACGAGCGTCGCGGGTCAGGTTCTTGCCGACCGCCGTAACGCCGAGCGTCGGAATGCCGTAACGGACGCCCATGTCGACCGTTTTCGTCAGGTTGCGAACCGTCAAACCTTCGTGTTCCGGGTCGCCGATCGCGACCATCACCGCCAAGAGCGAAACGTTCAAGCGAATCGCTTCTTCAATGTCTTGAAGGCTTTGATCGTTGAGGCTGGTCAGAATCGAGGTGCCGGCGTCGAAGCGGTACGAAATCGGCTTGTTGCAGGTCGGCGGAACGACCGAGCGGAGAATACCGCGGCAGCACATGATGCAGTCGCTGTATTGGATGAGCGGATTGATCGTCAGGTCGATACGTTCGAGACCGGACGTCAGGCCCATGATGAAGCCGTGGTCGAACGCCAACATGACGGTGCGACCCGATTTTTCGTTAAAAACTTGCGAAAGGCGCGACTTAATCCCCCAGCTCGCGTGTTCGTTGCCCTTGAGGAAGAAACCTTCTTGCTTTTGCGGAATCCCAACGCCGAAATTTTTCGCGTCGATGTTGCCTTCGTTGTCAGCCATCGTTAGAACTCTTTCTTTTTCCGAATTGCTTATTTAACCCAATTTAACAAAACGACGCGCGCTTTCGCTTTGCCTCGGCGCGACGCCGTTTCGCTATGTTAACTATTCTGCTTAAACCAACGTTTCGTCCGTCGTTCAACCGCTCAGTTGGCGGCGATCGCGTCGGCGTACGCTTGGAAAATGACGGCGGTACTCGTCGCGCCGGCGTCTTTGCTCCCCTTCGAGCGTTCGCCGAGGTTGCGAGCGCGCCCGAATTTCGCGACGTATTCCGCCGTCTTGTCGGCGCCCGCTTTCGCGGCGTCGGCGGCTTGTTGGAAAACGTCGCGAAGCGTCGCGGCCGGATTCGCGGCGACGGCGGCTTTCATCGCGTCGATCGCCGGAAGCATCGCGTCCATCATCGTTTTATCGCCGACTTTAGCGTTCGTCATCGTTTGCATCGACGCCAACGCGGCTTCGAACGCCGCGACCGTTTCGACCGGATTCAACGCTTCCGACTTCGCGCCGTCGGACAGCCCCATAAAGAACGAGCCGTTGAGCGAGCTGGTCGAGCCGCCGGTCGCGGTCATAATTTCCATCGCGATATTCGTCGCGGTTTCGGCGAGGGAACCGGGCCCTTGCGCCGCTTTGACCGCCGCTTTCATCGTCGCCAAAATCGCGGAGCCGTGGTCGCCGTCGCCGGTCGCCGCGTCGAGAGCTTTCAGTTCGTCAAATTGCGCCTCGACCGCCGCGAGGGCCGTTTCGAGCATTTTCGTCAATAAATCTTTAGTAAATTCGGAAGCCATCTTCGTTGAGATTCTTGGTTCGAACGTTCGAACGCGCCGCGAATCGCCGGGCGCTCCAAGCGTTAAAAAGCGAGTGAAACCGGCGTTTTGCGTCCCGACCGCCGCGAAGCGACCGCGCCGACAAACCGCCTTAACTATACCGTTTACATCGTTTATTATCGTCGTCGCCGACGGCGAAATCGTTCGCGTCGCCGCGTCGTCGAGCGTTTGCGCGCCCCCAAGGGGCAAACGTCCTTCCCAACGTCGAGCGACGACCGATCGTCGCCGCCGTTTGACGCCTCTGTTGGCAAAACGCCAAGGAAGCGTCGAGACAAAGCGCGGCCCGACGCCGAGCCCGGAGCCTTCGCTCCGCGCCCGACGTTTGCGATTTTACGACAATTTTCGCGACGCCGACGACGGAACCGCCGACGTCGCGCCAATTAACGGACTAACGGACGACCCAGTACGGCGCGTCGCTCGGCGCGTTGTACATCGCGAGCGTTTCGTCGTCGAAGACGCCGACGATCATTTGGAAACCGGCGGCTTCTTGAACGGTCAAGATTTCGTCGCAGCAACCGGAAACGACTTCGATACCGGCGGCGGTAAGAACTTGATGCGCCTTGCGATAGACGATCAACATTTCCATCAGCGTCGTCGCGCCGGAGCCGTTGATCATCAACATAATTTTTTCGCCGGCTTTGAGTTCGAGAGCGCGCGCGAGTTTGTTCGCCATCGTTTCGGCGACCCAGTCGGCGGATTGCATCGGTTCCGGACCGTTCCCGCCGCCTTCGCCGTGTTGGCCCATCCCGATTTCCATTTGGTCGTCGGCCAGCGCGCCGATTTCTTGCCCGGCTTGCGGGTGCGTCGCGACTTTCAGGGTAACGGCGAGCGTCGCCATCCGTTTGTTGAAGCGTTCGCCGATCGCGAGGATTTCGTCGACGTCGAGGCCTTTTTCCGCGGCGGCGCCAAGAATCTTGATAAGCGGAATGCAACCGCCGAGGCCGCGACGGTCTTCGATCGGAGCGTCGACGCCGGGCGCGATATCTTCGGCGGTAACGATTTTCGAAACTTTAAGGCCTTCCTTCGCCGCCATCATGAGGGCCATGTTCGCGTTGCGTTGGTCGCCTTCATGATTCAACACGACGAGAATGATCCCTTTGTAATCTTTGAACATACGGAGTGCTTCGACGACTTTCGGAGCGCCCGGCGCCGCGAAAATGTCGCCGACGACCGACGCGTCGAGCATCCCTTCGCCGACGAAACCGCTCAAGGCCGGTTCGTGCCCGGCGCCGCCGAGGGTAACGATCGCGACCTTGTCGGTCGATTTCGGCGTCGCGCGAACGACGATTTTCTCCGAAACAACCTTAATTTTCGACGGATAGCAGAGCGCGTACCCTTCGAGAAGCTCGGTCGTCAGATTTTCCGGGGCGTTCATAAATTTCTTCATTACCATCGCGTTTTTTCCTTATATATTAATAAAGACGACAAAAACGGGCGCCAACGACGCTTCCAAACGCCGCCGCTCGACGCAAAATCCGGACGCGCTTCGCGCCGACGCAAACGCAACGCGGCGTCGACGGGCGGCGAAACCGTCGCGGGCGAAAATTCGAAAACAAATTCTCGATTTTTCAGCATACCAGAAACGCGACCAAAATAAAAGAGCCGAAACGAAATTTTCTCAAAAAACGCCGTTTTTTTTCGTCGTTTTCCCCGACTTTCGCCGCAAAAACCCGCCGTTTCGCCTATTTTACGCAAACCTCCAAAACGAGAAAGTCGCCGGGAAGACGCGCTCGATTCGCAGTTCGGCGTCGAGAACGGCGCAACTCGGTTTTTCGCCGCGAGCTTGAATCGCGCCCGGATTCAAAATCAACGTTTGATTATAACGCCGCGTTTCAAAGCGGTGCGTGTGCCCGAAGCAAATCAAGTCCCAAAGTTCGGAATACGCTTCGTCGGCGATTCGGTCTTCGAGCCGCCCATGTCCGTGCGTCCAGAAAATCCGCTTCCCGCGCCACTCGATTTCGCCGAAATCGCCCCAAAAGCGCCCGCCGATCTTCGGAATCTCGACCGCCAACGCCTCCCGACGCGACGCGTCGCAGTTTCCCGCGACGAAATCGGTCGGAATCCGACGGAAAACGTCGAGAATCTCCAAGTCGCCGAGGTCGCCGCAACAAACGACCCGTTCGACGCCCCGTTTTTCGAACTCGTCGAACGCTCGCGCCGTCGTTTCGATCTCGCCGTGAACGTCGCTAACGACGCCGAGCGTCGGTTTGCTCAAATCTAAAGTTTCGCTCATTTTCCTATTCCTCCTATTTTCTGCAAACCGCCGTTAAATCTTCTCGCGACGTTTCGTTTTCCGCCGCAAATGTTCGCCGAAATTTTCGCGCCCCCGATTTACCCGTTAAAAAATTCCGGTTATAATGGAGGCGCCGTTTTTTCAAACGCAAGAACGCCGTCATTATACGCGACGCTTCCCGTTTTGCCAACGGCCCGGGGCAAATTCGGCGACTTTTGCTTTTCGCCGCCTTGCCCATTTTAGCCATTTTAACAAAAATCCGCTCATTTCGCTCCGCCGCGACGCGAAACTCGGGCGTTTTCCGATATTTTGCGAGGTTTTTATGTCCGTTCGTCGTTCTTCCGGCGCGTTGGCGCCTCTTTTTTCGCTCCCGGGCGTCCGCGACGTCGGGAGTCTCGGGCGTTGCGCTCGGCGTTTCGTCGACTTTTTGGCCGACTCCGGACAGCGTTGGTGGCAGTCGCTCCCGGTCAATCCGATCGACATACACGGCTCCCCTTACGCCGGGCGCTCGGCGTTCGCGGGCGAGACGCTTTATCTCGACCTCGAAGATTTGCGCGACGAAGGCCTCCTCGACGACGCCGATTTGGCCGCCGCTTGGTTCCTTCCGAACGACGCCGCTTCCCTAAACTGCGCGGACGCCCCAAATTCCGCCGATTCCGCGTTTCCTCCGTCGTCGACGCCGCAAACGGACGCCCGTTCGGAGCGGATTAATTACCGCGCCGCGT
>JAFTUJ010000045.1 GCA_017466305.1 Thermoguttaceae bacterium | reverse complement strand
TTGGGCGGACGCGGCGGACAAGGCGGGCCGAACGGCGGCGTTCGCGGCGGGGCTTCCGCGCCGGCCGTCGAAGCGCCCAAGATGCGCTCGACCCTTTCCGAAACGGAGCGCGCCGACGTCGAAGCGTTGCGTTTGCAAATGGTTAAGGACGGAATCGCGTTTTTAAAGAAGGCGCAAATGTCGAACGGCTCCTTCTCCGCGTCGCCGCGCGCCGGGGTCGGCCCGACGATCGTCGTCGCGACCGCGCTGTTGCGATGCGGCGTCGCGCTCGACGAGCCGGTTCTCGCTAAAGCGTTGGCGTTTCTCGAAAAAGCGATTCAAGACGACGGCGGGATTTACTCGTCCGGCGGACACGTCGCGGCGTACGAGTCTTGCCTCGGGCTCGTTTGCTTCGATTTGGCGAACAAAGCGGCGGGGGACGGGCGGTACGACGCCGTCGTCGCGAACGCGGAGAAATACGTTCGCGGAACGCCATACAACGAAGCGAGCGGCGTTTCTCAAGACGAGGAGTATTTCGGCGGCGTCGGGTACGGCGCGGGAAGCGGAACGCGGCCCGACCTCTCGAACACGCAGTTTTTCGTCGAAGCGTTGCGGGAAATCGGCGCCGACGAGGATGACCCGGCGATTCAAGACGCGCTCGTCTTTGTGTCGCGCTGTCAAAACTTGGAGTCGGAGGACAATCCGGTCGGCGGTTCGACCGCGAAAACGAACGACGGCGGCTTTATTTACACGTTCGTCTCCGAACAAGAAAACCCTGCGGGACAAGAGGTTAGCGGCGGATTGCGCAGTTACGGCAGCATGACGTACGCCGGGCTCAAGAGCCTGATTTACGCCGGGCTGACCGCCGACGACCCGCGCGTTCAAGCGGCGACGAACTGGATTCGCGACAATTACACGATGAAGCAAAACCCGGGCCTCGGCAAGCGCGGGCTTTATTACTATTATCACACGGCGTCGAAATGTCTTAAAACGTTGGGAATGAAGACGTTCGAAGATAAAAACGGCGTCGAACACGATTGGCGGCGCGAACTGCTCGAGACGCTCGCGCTCGCGCAAAACGTCGACGGTTCTTGGGTTAACACCGACCGCATGTGGATGGAGACCGACGCGAACCTCGTTACCGGGTACGTTTTGACGGTCTTAACGTATTGCGCGGCGGAGTAAGCGTTGAAATAACGCGGTTTGCGGCGGCGGAAACGTCGTCGAAACTAATTTTTGATCAAAAATGAGAAAATCAAATGAGCGGCAATATAAGCAAAACTAATAATAGAGGCGACGCGGCGGAAGACGTTGCGTTGGAAGACGTTGCGGCGGAAGACGTTGCGTCGGACGTCGCGGACGTCGCGGAAATTGCGGTGAAAACGACCGCGTTGACGAAGAAATATCGGCGCGGCGACGGCGAGTTTGCGGCGCTTTCGAACGTCGACTTAACGATTAAGCGCGGCGAATTTGTCGCGATTATGGGCGCAAGCGGTTCCGGGAAAAGCACTTTGCTTCATTTGATCGCCGGATTGACGCGCCCGACGTCGGGAAGCGTCGAGGTCGAAGGAAAGCGAATTTTCGATTGCGGCGACCGCGAGTTGACGATTTTCCGGCGGCGGCGACTCGGCGTCGTATTCCAAAGTTATAACCTGATACCGCACTTGACGGCGGAGGAGAACATTCTTTTCCCGTTGCGCGCGGACGGACGCGACGTCGCGTCGACGTTGGAGAAAATGCGCGAACTTTGGGCGGAACTTGAAATTTTGCAACAGTTGCGCCAATATCCCGATTCGTTGAGCGGCGGTCAGCAACAGCGCGTCGCGTTGGCCCGGGGACTCTGCGCCGACCCGGCGATTCTCTTGGCCGACGAGCCGACCGGCAATCTCGACTGGACGAGCGGCCAAAACGTTTGCCGCGTCTTGAATAAGCTCAACCGCGAAGAGGGGCGGACGATCGTGTTGGTAACGCACGAGCCGGCGGTCGCCGTTTGGGCGCGACGCGTTGTCGTGTTGCGCGACGGCGAGATCGCCGCCGACTTGCCGACGAGCGAATTTGCGGACGCTTCGGCGCTTGCGGCGCGTTATCAAGAGATTGTTCGACGCGAATCGGCGAACGCTTAACCCGCGAAAAGAAAGGAGTTGAAACGATGAAGTTCGTTTTGTCGACGACGGTTTCGCGGATGCGGCGGCAAAAAGCGCGGCTCGCTTTCGTCGCGTTGGCGATCGCCGCGTCGTCTTGTTTGATCGTTTGGACGATCGGCGGCTTTCAAGCGCTTTTCATCGACGCGACGACCGAAGAGGCCGATTATTTGGGGACTTGCGACGTCAAAATCGCGGCGAAAGAGGACGGCGCTTCAACGCGTCGCGGCGGCGGGAGTTTCGCCGGGCCGTTGAAGATAACGCGTCCGGCGCCCGATACGAAGAGCGAGGAAGCGGCGCAAGCGAAGGCAAGGGAAAACGTTGAAAAGAAAGACGTTAAGGGAAAAGACGGGAGCAAAAAAGGCGGACGACGCGGCGGTCGCGACGGCGGCGGAATTCCGACGGAGTTGATTGCGGAAATTCGCGCCGATCAAGGAGTTGCGTTCGCCGTCGAAATCGCGCCGTTGAAGGCGTTCGTTTACGCGCCCGGGACGGAACGGTCGATTTTGGAAGACGCGGACGCCGTCGACGAAAAAGACCGACCGACGCCGAAACGCTCGCTGGAAACGTTTGCGGTCGAAGAAGATAGCGCGTCGGCGCCGGGCGTCGACGCGGAGTTGCGGCGCCGCGCTTACGCGTCGTATCGAGCGGTGATGGGAACGCCGTCCGGGAGCGGTTCGCAATTTTTCGCGACCGACGCCGCCGAACCGCCGTTCGAACTTCTTGAAGGAAAATGGTTTGCGTCGCCGGAGTCGACCGCTCGCGAAGCCGTTTTGACCGAAAAGGGCGCGGAGAAGTTGAGCGCGAAACCGGGCGACGCTATCTTCTTGATTTGCCCGAAGTTAGGAACCGAGTTTCAGTTGAACGTCGTCGGCGTCGTCGCGGACCCAAACTCGGACGCGTTTTACGTTTCGGCGGCGCTCGGACGCGAAATCGCCGGAGCGGAACCGCTTGCGACGTCGGCGCTTATGTTGAAGTTGCGAACGGACGTCGAGGAGTTCCGCGAACGTTGGGGCGAAAAAATCGCGGCGCGTTTTCCGAATTTCGAGCTCTTAACGGAGCCGGAAATTATCGAGCGGAAAGCGGCGCAATTTAAGCAAAATCAGTCGTTTAAGTATCAAGCGGCGAGCGGAACGCTCTTGGCGGCGCTCGCGTCGATTTTCATCGTTTTTACGGCGTTAAATTCGAGCGTCGCGGCACAGCGTCGGCTGATCGCGTTGTACCGAACGGCCGGTTTGACGCGGGGCCAAGTCGCGCTTTCTATCTTATTGGAAGCGTTGGTGTTAGCGATTCCCGGTTGGCTCGGCGGCGTCGCGACCGGTTGGGCGTTGGTTCTCGTTTGTTCCGGACAGGCGACCGGAGTTAATTGGGAAACGGTCGGCGTTTCGTTTGGTTGCGCGGTCGTCGGGGCGGTTTTCGCGGCGCTTTGGCCGATGTTGCAAAGCGCGCGAACTAAGCCGTTAGAAGCGCTCGGCGTTTCGGAAAAAGCGTTTTTCTCGCCGGCGACGCAACGTCGGCAAACGCGGCGTTTCGCGACGCTCGCGATTCTCGGGGCGGCGCTAATCGGCGTCGACGTTTACCTCGTTCAGTTCGCAACCGGCGCGACGACGGAGCGGGCGGCGTTGCATTCGGGGCTGGGCGTTTTGGCCCTTGCGCTCGGCGTCGTTTTATCGATTCCGGCGTTGATTCGCGTCGCGGAAGTCGTTTTACTTCCGATTTTAGCGCGGATTTTTTGTTTCGACTTTCGCTTGATTCGGACGGAGCTTTCGGGGAACGCGAGCCGCGTTGTCGCGGTTGCGGTCGCGTTGAGCGTCGGGGGCGGACTCTTCGTTTCGACGCAAATTTGGGGGTATTCGATGCTCGAACCGTTCCTGCCGGGACGCGGCGCGCCGAACTGCTTCGCGGCGTTTTTGCCAAACGGTTTGCGACCGGAGCTCGTCGCGCAACTCGCCGATTTGCCTTGCGTTAAGCGCGATTCGCTATTTGAGGTCGCGGTCGAACAGGCGGCGTTCGAGGAAAGCTCGATACCGCCGCAAAGCGTTCGGAAGAGCGCGTTTGCGAACGTCGTTTTCTTCGGAGTCGACGTCGAGCGGGCGTTTCGCGGAAACGGCGACAAAGCGCCGCTCGTCGGTTTTCGCTTTTTGCAGGGCGAACCCGAGAAGGCGTTCGACGCGATGGCGAGCGGACGCGGCGTCGTTGTAACCGATTCGTTGGCAATCGATTACGAACTCGATTTAGGCGACGAACTTCGCGTCGTTCACCCGCGCGACCCGAGCAAAACGCTGGCGTATCCGATCGTCGGCGTCGTTTATTACCCGGGTTGGCATTGGCTCTCGAAGACCGGGGGCGTTCGGCGCAATTTCGGGCGTTCCGGCGGAATCGCGTTCGCGTCGGAGCGGATAATTCGCGACGACTACCAGCTTGAACGACCCGGTTACTTTTGGTTTAACGAGAGCGACGGCGCGACTTACGACGAAATCGAAACGGCGTGCGACGCGTTGGCGTTGAAGTCGTTGCGACTCGACGCAGCGGACGGAGCGTTCGCGGAAAAAACGTTGAAACCGGGAAAAACGGCGGAAAACGACGCGGCGTCGCGAACCGCTTACGTCAAATTGTCGACGCGGGACTCGTTGACGCGCTCGATCTCTAAACGCGCCGATTCGGTGATTTGGGGGTTGAGCAAAACGCCGATAACGACGCTGATTATCGCGTCGATCGCGGTCGTCGGCGCGGTTGCGAACTCGGTTCGGTCGCGGCGTTGGCAGTTCGGAACGATGCGGGCGACCGGCTTGACGCGCGGGGCGCTGATTCGGGCGATTTTGGTCGAAGCGATTTTGATCGCGCTGGTCGCGTCGGCGACGAGTTTCCTGTTCGGCTTTTTGGCGGCGCAGGGCGCGTTGAAATTGGGCGCGAGCATGTTCGGAACGTCGAATCCGCCGTTAATCTTGCCGTTGAAAGAGTTGGCGTTCGGTTTCGCGTTGACTTTGACGCTCTGTTTGACGGCGGCGCTTTGGCCGGCGATCCAAGCGGGCCGGGCGGAACCGCTCGAACTTCTCCGCGGCGGTCGCGCGCCCGATTGACGCGCGGCAAGTGAAATAGCGGCGGCGCTGAACGAACGACGCGTTCTCGGTTAACGGGGGCCCGTCGTTTTATTTTTATCGACGCGAAATCGCGACAGGGGAAGACGAAAAGCGACGCCGGGCGTCGGCGCGAGCAAACGGCGCTTATATCGAGCGACGGCGCTGGAAAACTTTTTCGTTTCGGTTATAATCGAAAGCGAACGCGATAAGTCGCGGTCAAAAGCGCGAAGTGACCGACGGCGCGACCGCAAGTCATAAGGAGGCCGAGTCGCGACGTTCGCTTTTTGGGGGGCGTCGGGAAAATAAGAGACGGCGGGAAATGAAATGCGTTGCGTTAAAACGCGCTCGTCGGCTTGACCGGGCGTTCGAATGGGAAACGAAAGGAACGGCGCGATGGATTGGACGAGTTGTTGGGAAGCGTTAAAATGGGCGGCGGGGGGCGCCGTCGCTTTAATTAGCGTCGCGCCGGCGGTTTGGGAGTTTTACGGATTCTGTCGCTGGAGAAGGGAAAAGCGCGAAGAAAAAGAGATCGACCGCAAAGTTGCGCGAGCGTTGGCGACGAAGCTTGCGAGCGTCGACGGCGACAAAGAGCGGAGCAAGCTTGAAACGGAGTTAGCGGCGGAACGCAAAGCTCGCAAAGAGGCGGAAGCGGCGGTCGCCGCGGAGCGTCGAGCGCGAAAGAACGCCGAAGCGGCGGCGAACGCGATGCGAAAAAAGCGTTGGTTCGCGACGGCGCTTGCCCGAGCGTTTGCTTGGGCGTTCGCGTTGTCGAGCGGTTGGGCGAGAACTCGAACGGCGGGAAAACGTAAAACGTTATCGGTTCAGGGCGTTGAATACGCGTTCCGATATTGTCCGCCGGGAACGTTTCGGATGGGGAGCCCTACGTGCGAGCAAGGGCGTTGCGACGACGAAACGCTTCATAAGGTTACGTTGACGCGCGGGTTTTGGCTTCTGGAAACGCCGGTAACGCAACGGATGTGGGAAGCGTTGGCCGGCGGAAATCCGAGTTGGTTTTCGGCGACGGGAGGCGGCGCGCAATACGTCGCGGAAACGGACGCGTCGCTTTTTCCGGTCGAGAACGTTAATTTGTCGGAATGTTTGGCGTTTATCAAACGTTTGAACGACGGCGGATTTGCGCCGAAGGGGTTCGAGTTTCGGTTGCCGACGGAGGCGGAGTGGGAGTACGCTTGTCGCGCGGGAACGGAAACGCCGTATTTTTGGGGCGCGACGTTAAAGGGCGAGCGAGCCAACTGCAACGGCGCCTTGCCCTGCGGAACGAGCGAAAAGGGGCCGTCGCTCGGGAGAACGACGGCGGTCGGGTCGTACGCGGCGAATCCTTGGGGCTTGTTCGATATGCACGGCAACGTTTGGGAGTGGTGTTCCGATCGCTCCGGAGCGTATTCCGCCGCGCCGCAAACGGATCCGACGGGGACGCCGGACGGTTGGTTTCAAATCGTTCGCGGCGGTTGCTGGGACTGCGACGCGGCGCGCTGTCGGGCGGCTTATCGCGGAACGAGCGCCGCGTCGTATTCGAGCGGCAATCGCGGTTTTCGCCTCGCGCTGAGTCGCAAACGCGAGAAGGAAAGCGGCGAGCCTTCGACTTCGGCGAATTGAACGAAGGGAAAACGAGGCGGTCGCGCTTGCGGCAAAGAAACGCGTCGCGATAATTTTTTAAGCGTTTTTGAAATGTGTTTGTAAAGGTTGCAGATAATGAAGTTAAGCAAAGAAGCGGCGCTCCCGGCGCTGGTTTTCATTCTTGTCGTTTCGACGGGGCTTGGGATTCGATATTGGCGCGCGAATAACGTTTCAACGCCGCCGAACGGCGCGACGCAAGGCGAGAGGAAAGAAACGCCGAACGGAAAAACGTCGAACGAAGAAACGGCGGAGGAGGCGGAGCGGCGCGAAAACGTCGTTGGGAAAAACTTTTTCGCGCTCTTGGTCGGGGTCGGCGACTACCGCAACAGCGACGATAATTTGAGGGACCTAACTTACTCTTGTTCCGACATTCTTAAAGTGAAGGCGGCCTTGACGGAGGAAATCGGCGTTCCGGAGGAAAATATCCGAACGCTCTTGACGACCGAAGCGGAGGGGTCGAGCTTGCGACCGACGCGCGAAAATATCGAGGTCGGTTTGAAGTGGCTCGCGGAGACGAGTCAAACCGACTCTACCGTTATGGTAATGTTTACCGGGCACGGTTTCGAGACGAAAAAAGGCGAAGCGGCGTTTGCGCCGGAGGAAGTCGCGCTCGACGCGAAGGGCGTGAAGGCGGAAACGACCGTTTTGGCGTCGGACGTTTCGCGTCGTGTGCAGGCGGACGACGCGAAAAGCAAGATGCTGATCGTCGACGCGTGCCGTTCGACGGCGCCGCTTGCCGGCAAAGCGCAAGCGCGTCCGACGTTTGCGCGTTTCGACACGTCGGGCTTGGCGTTTTTGCAGAGTTGCGGCGTCGGCGAGTCGAGTTACGAGTCGCCGGAGCTTGGCGGCGGCGTTTTTACGCATTTCTTTGTCGAGGGGTTGCGCGGCGGGTCGCGCGAAGCGGACGGTCGAGCGTCGTTCTGGGGCGTCGGCGGTTACGCGGCGGAGCGAACGTCGGCGTACGTGAGAAAGCGTCGGGACGAGGAAGCGGGCAAGGAGGAGGCGGAAAGGCGTTTCACGACGCCGCAAACGCCGTTTTACACGATGAACGGTTACGCGAACTTTAATCTTCGCGCGCCGGACTCGGAGCTGCTTTATCGCGAGGGGCGAGCGTTGGCGTTTGGGCTCGACGGAACGGTAATCGACGGCAAGCGCGGTTTCGAGCTCTTAACGAAAGCCGCGAACGCCGGTTCCCTCGACGCGCAAGCGGAGTTGGCGCTCCTGTATTATCGAGGCGGCGCGGCGGTTGAGCCCGACGCGGAACGGGCGTTCGGGTTGGCGACCGCGCCGGCGGAAGCGGGAAATCCGTTCGCGCTGTACGTGCTGGGCGATTGTTACAATTCCGGGCGCGGCGTCGACAGAGACGAAGAAAAAGCGGAAGCGCTGTACAAAGCGGCGGCGGACGAATTGAAAAAACGCGCCGACGAAAAGGACGCGCTGGCGTTGGATTATTGCGGTGAAAAGTACGCGTGCGGCGACGGCGTCGAGATCGATTTTCGCAAAGCGTTCGAATTTTTCCGCAAAGCGTCCGACCTAAACTGCGCGATTGGAAAGGCGAATTTGGCGACGTGCTGGATGAACGGTTGGGGCGTCGCCGTCGATTACGCCGAAGCCGTTCGGCTTTTGCAGGAGGCGCGCGACCAAAATCACGCCGCGGCGTTAAAAGGGCTGGGCGATTGTTATATGTTGGGATGGGACGTCGAGCAGAATTACGACGAAGCGTTTCGCGCGTTCGAAGCGGCGGCCGCGCAAAATTACCCGGAAGCGGTCGAAATGTTGGGGTACTGTCGCCAAAAAGGGTTCGGATGCGAACAAGATTCGGCGGAGGCGGTTCGCTTGTTCCAACGCTCCGCCGATTGGGGGAACCCGTCGGCGAAGCGCAATTTGGCGTTGTGTTATTTGGACGGCGACGGGTGCGAGCGCGACGAGATCGGCGCGTTGAAGCTGTTGGAAGCGGCCGCCGAACAAAACTATTCCAACGCGTTGAGCGACCTTGCGACGTGTTATCGCAAAGGTTGGGGAACGCCGAAAGACGAAAAGCGAGCCGAGCGATACGAAAAAGCGGCGTTCGACTTATGGAAACGCGCCGCGGTCGCCGGAGCCGCGGACGGAATGCAGCGTTTGGGCGACGCTTATTATTACGGCGTCGCGGTCGAAGTCGATTACGACGAGGCGGCGCGCTGGTATCGTCAAAGCGCCGAACTCAATATGACGCCGGGGCAATTTGGGTTGGGGTGTTGCTATTATTACGGTCGCGGCGTCGAGCAAAGTTACGCCGAGGCGGCGGTTTGGTTCCGAAAAGCGGCGGAAAAAAATTATGCTCCGGCGACGCGGCTTTTGGGCGATTGTTGTTTTGCCGACGACGACGCGCAAAACGACGCCGAAGGGTTCGAATGGTATTGCGAAGCCGCGAAGCGCAACGATCCGCAGGGAATGACCGAAGTCGGAAATTGTTATTATCGCGGTTTGGGCGTCGACCAAAATTACGACGAAGCGTTTCGCTGGTTTAAAAAATCCGCCGACTTAAACGAACGCAACGGGCTCGTTTCGTTGGGAACTTGTTATCTCAACGGCAAAGGAACGGAGCGAAACGACGACGAAGCGGCGAAGGCTTTCCGTCGCGCCGCCGAATTAGGGGACGCGGAAGGGATGTATTCTTTGGCGACGTGTTACGTTTACGGTCGCGGCGTTAAGCAAGATAACGTCGAGGCGATCGTTTGGTTGCGCAAAGCCGGAGAGCAAGGGCACGGCGCGGCGCTTTATACGTTGGGCGACATATACCGACTGGGCGTCGCCGGAAAGGTTGACCTTGAAGAGGCGGAAGCGTATTATCGTCGCGCCGCCGAATTGGGGGAATCGGACGCGATGGTCGCGTTGGGGAATCTTGCGTTTGACGCGGCGGAAAGCGAGGAAGAGATGAACGCGGCCTTCGACTGGTATCGCCGAGCGGTCGAGGCCGAGAATGCGGAAGCAATGTGTTTGCTGGCGAATTTTTATTATACCGGCGCCGTCGTCGAGCAAGATTTTGAGGAAGCGGCGCGTTTGGCGCGGCGCGCGGCGGAGTTGGACGAACCGCAAGGGGCGTTAATGTTGGGCCTCTTTTATATGGAGGGCGATTGCGGGCTCGAGAAGAACGACGTCGAAGCGCGCAAGTATTTTCGCAAAAGCGCGGAACAAGGTCTCGCCGAAGGCGCTTACTTTTACGCGCTTTATTTAGCGAACGGTTTGGGGGGCGACGCGAACCCGACGGAAGCGTTCGAGCAGTACAAGAAAGCCGCGGAGGGCGGAAACGCCGACGCCGCGAACGAACTCGGGCGACGTTATTTAGAGGGCGACGGAGTGGAACCGGATGAAAAAGAAGGGGTTAGATGGTTCCAAGAAGGCGCGAACAACGGAAACGAAGACGCGATGTTCGCGTTGGGAATCTGTTGTATGACCGGGCGCGGTTGCGAAAAGAATTTAGGAGCGGCGCGAAAATGGTTGCGCAAAGCGTCGGCGTCGGACGATCCGTTGACGCGCGGCGAAGCGGAAAAAGCGCTCGAAACGTTAAAGCGACTCGAAGCGGAGGAGGAAACGGAAATGGAAACGCTTTTCGACGAAGAGGAAAACGTCGACGAAGAAAAAGCCGTCGAACCGGAGTCGGCGAGCGCGAGCGACGGAGAGTAAAGCTTAACGTCGAGCGACGGCGGTAAAAAAAGCGCGTCGAGGAGCGGTTGAGTTTCGCTTCTCGGCGCGCTTTCTTTTTAAGGAGGTCGACGCGGCGTCGGGGGGGGAGGGGAGAATTAACGCCGCGTCGACGGGGAAGCGACGCTTGCGTCGCGTCGCTAGGTTCGGGTTAGGCTTGCGGTTGCGCTTCGTCGGCTTCCGATTCGGGTTCGGACGTCGGAGCGTCGGCGACGGTCGGTTCTTCCGCTTCGTTGGCGACGTCGGATTGCGTCGTCGGTTGCGGCGGCGTTTGCGCGTCGAACGCTTCCGGCGCGCCGATTTTGCCCAAAATTTCCGGGAACTCGACGCCGCCGATTTCCTTCATCACTTCCAGCATCGGCGGGAGCGTCTTCGCCATGTTGCGGAGCCAATTCGACGTCGCCGTTTCGCCGGGCGCGCCGTTCGAGCCGGAACCGGCGCCGTCCCAAACGACCACCTTGTCGAATTTGATCGACGAAATCGCTTGCGCCGACGCGGCGATCAGTTCGTCGAAGTGGTCCAACATCAGCATTTGGAACGCTTCGCGAGCGCCGCCACACGCCTCGACGATCGCTTTGAGACCTTCGCCCTTTTTCTTCAAAATTTCGTATTGACCGCGCGCTTCCGCTTCCAATTTCGCGTAAATAGCCGCGGCTTCCCCTTCCGCCTCGATGCGTTTTTGTTCCGCCGCCGCTTCCGCTTCGACGACGATGCGCGCCTTCTCCGCTTTCGCCGGCGCTTCCAACTCGGCCCGACGCTCCGCTTCGACGCGCTCCGCCAACGCCGCCGCCGCGATCGCTTGCGCTTTGTGTTCCGCTTCCAAAACGGACGCGTCCGCTTGTCGCTTGCGAGTTTCCCCGCGCTCGAACGCTTCCGCTTCCTTGACTTGCAACTCCGCTTCGGAGTTCGCGACGACCGCCTTCGCAAGGTTTTCGCCCTCGATCGCCGCCGCGTCCGCGTTCGCCAACTTGACGCGCATGTCGCGTTCCGCCGCCTTGACTTCCGCTTCCTTCTCGAACGCCGCCGACTGGTCGCCGACGACCTTCACGCGGTCGAGTTCCGCCAAGCGAACCGCTTGCTCTTGCTCGATTTGCGCCGTTTTGACCGTTTGTTCCCGCTCCGCTTCGCGAGTCCCGACGACGCGTTCTTTTTGCGCGTTCGCGACTTGAATCGCCTTGTCTTTCTCGGCTTCCGCGACCCGAATTTCGCCCATGCGCTCGTTGTCGGCGACGTCGCCGCGCGCCTTTTGAATCGCTTCCGACGCGGCCTTTTGCCCGATCGCTTCGATATAGCCCGATTCGTCGGTGATGTCGGTAACGTTGACGTTGATCAGAACGAGACCGAGCTTGCTAAGTTCCGGCTCGAGCGACGTTTGAATGTTCGTCAGGAACGCGTCGCGGTCGCGGTTGATTTCGTCGATGCGCATCGACGCGATCACTTGACGCAACTGACCGAAAATAACGTCTTCCGCTTGCTTCGCGACCGCTTCGCGCGGCATGCCGAGGAGGCGAATCGCGGCGTTTTGCATCAGTTCCGGCGTCGTGCCGATCGCGATCGAGAAGACGCTCGGGACGTTGACGCGGATGTTTTCCATCGAGAGCGCGCCGCGGAGCGGGATTTCGATTTGCATCGGTTCCAAGCTCAAGTACGCGTAATCTTGCAGGAGCGGAACGATAAATTTCGCGCCGCCGTGAATGCACTTCGCCGACGCTTGGCCGCCGGAGCGACCGAAGATGACCATCACCCGGTTGCTCGGGCAGCGTTTGTAACGCGCGCTAAAAAGAACCAACATGCCGAAGAAAATCAGCGCGCACAAAACGGCGGCGACGCCGATGATTCCGCCTAACGAAGCGGCGCCGAAAATCGGGGAAACGGGGAGAAGCAAAGTCATCGATCGAACTCCTGAAAATTGCGGTGGGGAAGCGCGGCGAAAAAAGACGCGGCTTAACGTAAAGTTTGCTTAGTCTGCGCAGATAGCGTAATTTATCTAAATTATAGCTTGGGCGGCGTGAAACGACAATCGTTTTAGTAGATTTTTTCAAAAAAAAGAAGATAAATTCTTGTCGGGAACGCGTCTTTTTGATACAATTAGAATAACTGCGGCGCGCTTTGAGCCGTTGGCGGGAGCGGGGAATTTTGGTTTTAAGGAAAAAGAAGAAATGGCGAGCGTTTTCTGGTTTTGCGCGATATTAGGTTCGTCGTTAGCGGCGATGCAGTTTATCGCGACCATATTGGGATTGGGCGGCGGCGACCTCGACGGCGACGGCGTTCCGGATTCGTTGGAGATGGACGCGAACGCGGACGGCGATTCCGCGGGCGACGCCGGAGGCGCGTTTCTGAAAACGTTGTCGTTGCGGTCGGCGACCGCGGGCGTCGCGTTCTTTGGGTTGGCCGGGTTGGCCGGGCAAACGCTCGGTTGGTCGCCGTTTGCGTCGACGCTGTTGGCGGCGGGCGTCGGATGCGGCGCGATTTACGCCGTTTATCTGCTGCTGCGGATGTTGTCGGGGTTTTCGGAGGACGGTTCGATTCGCGAATCGACCGTCGGCGGCGCCTTGGGGACGGTTTATTTGCGAATTCCGCCGCGACGTTCCGGGCAAGGAAAGGCGACGGTTACGCAACAAGGGCGCTCGATGGAGTATCTTGCGGAAACGGACGACGAAGACGGGTTGCCGACCGGAACGCCGATCGTCGTCGTGAAGATGATCGCGCCCGGAACGGTCTTGGTCGCGAAACGTTGACGACGGCGATACGTTGACAACGGCGGCGCGGAGCGCGAAGGCGAGACAAACTTTGCGGAAAAGACGGAGAAAAACAAAGAAAGCCGCGTTTCGACGTTGTTTTTTTCTTGCGTCGAGCGCGGATAGGGCTTGAATTTTTCGCGTTGTTTAGGTATGATGACGTCGCGCAGGTTGCGGACGGTTCCGAACGCGTTCCGTCGACGCTTCTCCGCGCCATACTTAAAAGGGGAAAAAAATGTCGGAATTTTCCGAAAACGACAAAAGATGCGACGAATGTTGCGATGGCGACGAAGGCGGCGGCCTGCTAAAAGACGCGGCCGTTATTTTAGCGTCGACGGTGGTGATTTTGGGGGGGATTCATTATTGTCGCGCTATTTTAGGCCCTAT
>JAFTUJ010000400.1 GCA_017466305.1 Thermoguttaceae bacterium | reverse complement strand
GATACGGCGGTTTTAAGATTGAAAAACTGCAATATCGAACGCGAAAAGAGGAAAACGGACGGAAAACGGCGGCGACCGTCGTCGAGGGCCCGCCGCGCTTGAAGGGCGTCGCGATCGACGGACGTTGGGTTTTGCTTTACTCGCCGGACGACGTCGCCTGCGCGTTGGAAAACGTCGCCGCGGCGAACTTCGACGGTTTGACGCAAAAAAGCGCGTTTCGATTGGCGACGAATGTTCTTTTTTACGCGGCGGAGTCGTTTTGACGATCGTTGGAAGGCGTTGTTTAGTTAAAATAGGCAAAGTTGTTAAGTCGCGTAAACAATTGGAAACGCGTTGAAAAAGCGCGACGACCGTTTGACGGCGGAAAAAACGTTAAAAAAGGGAATAAAGGCGCGAATAATGAAGAAAAAGGAGAAAATTTGACGCCCCCTCCTTGCGCTTATTGCGTTCGGGGGTAAAATCGGTAAGATTAGAAGCAGGTTTGCGTAAAGCCCGCCTTTTGGCCCAAGTCGGCGGCGTCGGAGCGGACGCGTTCCGAAATACGTCGATTTTGTCAATATTATTAATAGCGCGTCGTTTTTGAGTAACGAGCGAAGTCAACGGACGCGGCGTTTCGTCGAACGCGTCCCCCTTTCGAAACGAGCCGAGTCGTCCTATGTTTGAGTCCTTAACCGACCGATTAAGCGCCGCGTTCCGCGCGATGATGGGGCAAGGTCGCCTTACCGAATCGAATATTCGCGAGGGGATGAACCTCGTCCGTCAAGCGTTGCTCGAAGCGGACGCGAACGTCGAAACGACGCGCAAGTTCGTCGATTCCGTTCAAGAAAAGGTCCTCGGGCTCGAAGTTTCGCGCGCGCTGAACCCGACGCAACAAATTTTGAAGATCGTCAACGACGAGTTGATCGCGCTGATGGGCCCGGTCGACCATTCGCTTCCGGAAAAGAAACCGTTCGCGACGATTATGCTTTGCGGGTTGCAAGGGTCGGGTAAAACGACGAGCTGCGGCAAACTGGGGAAACGCCTCTTGGCCGCCGGTCGCAAGCCGATGTTCGTCGCCGCCGACTTGCAGCGCCCCGCCGCGATCGACCAGCTGGAAGTCTTGGGCGGTCAGCTCGGCGTTCCGGTATTCGTCTATCGCGAATCGAAAGACCCGGTCGACGTTTGCCGTCGCGCGCTGAAAGAGGCGAAGGACAAGGGCGTCGACGTCGTTATCCTCGACACCGCCGGGCGCTTGCACGTCGACGAAGAGTTGATGGCGCAACTGAACCAAATCGAGCGCAAAGTCCAGCCCGACCAAGTTTACTTCGTCGTCGACGCGATGACCGGGCAAGACGCGGTTAACAGCGCCAAGGCGTTCAACGACGCGCTTGAACTCGACGGCGTTATTTTGACGAAGCTCGACGGCGACGCTCGCGGCGGCGCGGCGCTTTCCGTTAAGTCGGTTACCGGCGTTCCGATCAAATTCATCGGCGTCGGCGAAACGCTTGAAGCGCTCGAAGACTTCCACCCGGAACGGATGGCGAGCCGAATGCTCGGGATGGGCGACGTGATGACGCTCATCGAAACGGCGCAAGCGAAGTTCGACGAAGAAGAACTTCGCCGCCAACAAGAGCAAATGGAGAAGGGGCTCTTTACGCTCGACGACTTCCGCAAGCAAATGTCGCAAGCGAGTCGCCTCGGTTCGATGAGCAAAATTATGAGCTTTATCCCGGGGATGAGCCGCCTCAGCGGAATGCTCGGCGAACTGAACGTCGACCCCGATAAAGAAATGCGCAAAATCGGCGGGATCATCGACTCGATGACGCCGGAAGAACGCCGCCGTCCGGATATTATCGACCTGCGCCGCAAAAAGCGCATCGCCGCCGGCGCCGGGGTCGAAACGTAGCAAGTCAACGAATTGTTGAAGATGCACGAGCGAATGGCGACGATGGTCAAAAGCTTCTCGTCGATGGGAATGGGCGACCGAATGCGCGCGATGCAGCAAATGACGCAACAAGCGTCGGTCAATCCGTTCGGCATGTTCGGCCCGATGAAAAAAGGCTCGACCGGCAAACGCCTCACCCCGAAAGAACGCGCCGAGCAACGCAAACGCCTTGAAAAAGAGCGTCGCAAGAAGAAGCGCAAGTAATAAAGACGCGAAAAAAACGACGTCGGTAAATTTTGCCGAAAAGTCGGTAAAAGCGAGAAACGAGAAAAAACAAACGACCGGTCAAACGTTCCGGTCGTCGCGGCGAGAAAAGAAGACCGCCGCCTGCCCGACGCTCTTTGCGTTAAAAAAGAGAAGCCGGGTAATTTAGAGAATATTTAAGTTGGTTGGAAACGCCCTCTTAAATCGAGTCGACGTTGGAGGTTGGCGCCGCGACGTTCGCGCTTAGCGGACGAGTCCCCCCGAAACTCGGGCGGTCGCGCCGAAAAGGTCGGCCTTAAACGAACCGAATCGCCGAAACTTTCGGACGATTCGAAAAAAAAATAACGAAATACCTTTTGACGAAGGAGTTTTAAGTGGCTGTTAAAATTCGTATGAAGAAGTTCGGTCGCAAGCACCGCCCGTTTTTCCGCGTTGTCGCCGTCGACGCTCGTCGTCCGCGCGACGGTCGCGTTTTGGAAGAACTCGGTTACTATGACCCGATGGTTCCGGAAACCGACGCTCGCGTCGTTCTCAAAAACGAACGCGTCGCCTACTGGCTCGGCGTCGGCGCTCAACCGACCGACAAATGCGCCGTTTTGATCAAGAAATACGGCCCGAACGGCAAATGCCTCGAAGCGCAAAAAGCCGCGCAAGAACGTTTGGCCCAAAGCCGTCGTCGTCCGACCGTCGACGCCGAATAATTTCGGTTCGACGCTCGAACGAGCGAAATTGAGTAAATTTTTTGCGGAGCGAAGACGCAAGCGCGTCGAAAACTCCGGTAATTTGTCGTCGACCGCCTGTTAAAATGGGCGCGAGTCGGCCGAATTCGGAACGAGTCGAGATTTTGGAAACAAAATAAAACGGCTCCGAACGACGGCGACCGATTTTTCGCGGCCCGGGGGTATAAAGCGAATGCGATTCGACGTTTTGACGTTGTTTCCCGGAATTTTTGAAGGTTATCTTTCGGAAAGTCTGTTGAAAGACGCGATCGAACGCGGCGCGCTCGAAGTTTGCCTCCATAATATGCGGGACTGGGCGAACGACAAACACAACACGATGGACGACCGGCCTTTCGGAGGCGGGCCCGGCATGGTGTTGAAAGTCGACAGAATCGTCCCTTGCGTCGAAGAGGTGCAAACGTACGCCGAGCGACCCGGTCGTTTGGTGATGTTGACGCCGCAAGGTCGTCCGCTGACGCAGCGCGTCGTCGAAGAGTTGGCTCAAGAAGAGCGGATTCTTCTGTTGTGCGGACGTTACGAAGGGTTCGATCAGCGCGTCGTAGAAATCCTGCAGCCCGACGAAATATCCATCGGGGACTACGTTTTGAACGGCGGGGAAGTCGCGGCGGCGGTCGTTATCGATTCCGTCATGCGTTTGATTCCGGGCGTGTTGGGAGACGAAAATTCGGCGGTTGTCGATTCGTTCTCCTCGGGAAACCGGCTCCTCGAAGAAGACCAATACACGCGACCGCGCGAATATCGCGGTTTGACCGTTCCGGAAATTCTCCTGAGCGGCGACCACGGCGCGATCGAGCGTTGGCGTTTGAGCAACCGAAGGGAAAAAACGCTGGCTCGGCGTCCCGATTTGTTGGACGGCGAGGAAATGAAAATCGACGAAGACGAGAAAAAGAAGAAAAAAAAGAAGCGACCGAAGAAAACGGAAGAACCGGAAACGGTCGCGGAATCGGAAAACGTCGTCGAAGCGAAGCCGAGCGAAACGCCGGAAGCCGCCGACGCGACCGAAACGAACGTCGACGTTTGATTTTCGACAACAATAAAAGGGGCGAGTTAATTGGAATCGGCGATTCGAGCGAATCGCGACGAGCGTTCCGACGAGACGTCGGGGAAAACGTTTCCAATTTTCTTTCTAGTCCGGCGCGGTTTGCCGGAAGTTTTTAACGCCGCCTTTCCGAGAAAAAAATCAAGAAATTGAAGGAATATATCCGTGAGTCAAGATCTCATTCGTTTAGTTGAAGCTCGCGCTAAAAAAGAGAGCGTTTCCAAATTTGAAATCGGCGACGTCGTCAACGTTCACTGCAAGATTCTCGAAGGCGACAAAGAACGCATTCAAATCTTCAACGGCGTCGTTATCGCGCGCAGCGGCGGCGGGTCGTCCGAAATGTTCACCGTTCGTCGCATCGTCGCCGGCGAAGGCGTCGAACGCAAGTTCCCGGTTCACAGCCCGCGCATCGCGAAAATCGAAGTCGTTCGTTCTTCGGTCGTTCGTCGCGCGAAACTCTACTTCCTCCGCGACCGCGTTGGGAAGCGCACCCGTTTGGCCGAACGCCGCGTGGAACGCGCCGCGACGCAACAAACCGGCGCGAAGGTTATGAAACGCGGGAAGAAGGCCGCGCGCGCTCGTCGCCAAGCCGCCGAAGCCGCGAAGAAAGCCGCCGAATAATCGCCGCTTAACGTTCGTCAAAACGACGACGCGAACGTAAGACGCTCCAACGTCCGACGTTCGCGTCGTTTTTTCTTGCCGTTTTCAACGCGGCGCGGTTACCGAGTTCAAAGCGCCGTTTGCTTTTTGCCCGTTTAGTTCCGTCGGGCTCTTTTTCGCGACGCGTCGGAGGCGGAGCGTTCGAATTTCAACGCGGCGAAGAACGTCGAGTCTTAATCCTTCAGGGGAAACGTTTACTTCAGGCAAAGACCGACGAGCGCGGCGACAAGGAAATAAATCAAAAGGAAAATCCCGAATTTTTGCGAAAATCGCAGCGTAAAGCGAACGCGGGATAATTTCCGGGGGCGAAGTTCGCGCAGTTTCCCTGTGAATCGGCCCGCTCGCCAAATTTCCGGTCGCGCGCCGCTCTCTTCGACCGCCGTTAAGAATTTTTTCAGCGCCAAGTTCGATATCCATTTGTCGTCGCACGTCATAATGAGCGTTTCGCCGTCTTCGTTTTTCATTTCGATCCAAATTTGAAAATGCGGAACTTTGTTTGCGGGCAAACCTAGAATCGCGCCGTATAAGAAGCCTTGTTTCGCCGCGCGCTTCGGCGAAGAGCCGAAAAGTTTCGGCCAAAGCATCGAACCTTCTTCCCAACTGAGCGAATAATCGAGCGCGGAATTGAGAACTCGAAGCGGAAGCGGCGCCGGCGGCATAAGGACGTTCGAGCGCAAAACGACGCGTTTAATCGACTTGTAAAGGTAGACTTTTTTCGCTTTCGTTAAAAACGTATCGAAAATAAAGAGGTCGCGAATTCGGAATAAGTTGGCGCGGCGCGGAACGGCGGCGGCCGCTTTTTTCGCTTCGTAATCCGGGTCGGAAAGGAGTTTGTAGTCGTTTTCGGAACGCTTTTTGAAGAATTGAGCGACGTTGAAAAAACCGAATTTTTGGTCGTCCGGTTCGTCGTCTTTTTCGTCGAGCGCGTCGAGATCGAGGAGTTCGAGGAACGCGCGGTCTTCGTCGCTCAATCCGTCGTCCGGCTTTGCGAACGGGTTCAGTTTTTCCGCCGCCTCCGCGACGCGTTCGAGAAAACTGGGGGCGTCCGATTCGGCGCTCGGTTCGGGATTCGGTTCGACGTTGGAGACGACGGGAGCGTCGAGGAGGGGCGGTTCGTCGACCTTCTCGGCGGGGGCGTTGTTTTTCGCGAGTTTTTCCCCGACGGCGTTGGAAACGGAACCGACCGCGCTCGCGGCTTTTCCGACGACGTTCGCGGCGCCTCCGACGACTTGCAAGGCGGCGCCGGCGATTTTTCCGAAGAGATTTTGAATGGACATTGGCAAGAATGGGCGCGATTGACGCCGACGGTAAAAAAGGAAAAAAGGCGACGCGGAGCGTCGGAAATTTTTACCGACGGCGGCGACGTTGCGGAAACATTGGAAAAAGTCGCGGCGAAAACGCGAAACGCCGCTTCGACCGACGTGAAAAAATCGGCGACGCGGCGTTTGCGCAAGTTATTTAACGAAAAACGTTAGGTCGGAATCAGACATCCCAACCTTCGCGGTATTCCGTTTGCAGGAACTTGTTCGCGTCGGCGTTGTTGACGATCTTCATCGCCTTCGCGTCCCATTCCAGCTTGACCTTGCCCGCGCGGAGCGAAACGGCGCCGAGTTGCACCGCTTCCGAAAGACGACCGGCGTACTCGAAGTTGCAAAGCGGCGTCGATTTGCCGCCGTCGATAATCGAGTTGACCCATTCGCGGTGATGGCCCGCCGATTTCGGAATCGACGGCGCCGGACGTTCGTATTTTTCGTATTTGTCGGTCGGATAAAGGCGAATCGTGCCGTAGTCCGCTTCCAAAATCCCTTCGTCGCCGACGAAGATAACGCCCATCCCGAGGTTCGCCAGTTTCTTTTCGGCGATGACCTTCGGACGACGCTTGCCGTCGTACCAAGTGAGCGGGAGCGTTTTGCCGTTCCATTCGAATTCGTAACGGCATTCGACGTCGAGCGGGCAGCACATCGGGCTGATTTCCGTGTCGCACGTCGCTTCGATCGTCTTCGGATATTGCAGATCGAGCGCCCAGAACGGCAAGTCCATCAGGTGGCAGGCCATGTCGCCGAAGGTGCCGGTGCCGAACGGCCAATAGCCGCGCCAACGCGCCGGGACGTAGCACGGGTTGTAGTCGACCCATTGCGCCGGGCCGAGCCATTCGTCCCAGTGGAAGTGTTTCGGAACGTCGAATTTTTCTTTCGACGGTTCCGGATAACCGCCCCAACCTTTGCCGCACCAAACGTGAACTTCTTGCGTTTCGCCGATCGCGCCCGCTTGAACCAACTCGACGACGCGGCGATAGTTTTCGGTCGCGTGAATGACCGTTCCCATTTGCGTCGCGAGGTTCTTTTCCTTCGCAACCTTTTGCATCGCGCGGATTTCGGCGACGTCGTGCGCGAGCGGTTTTTCGCAGAAGCAAGGAATACCGCGCTTCATCGCCGCCAACGATTGAACGGCGTGCGTGTGGTCCGGGCCGCTGACGAGAACGCAGTCGAGGTCCTTCATTTCGTCGAACATCGTTCGATAATCGTAAAAACGTTTCGCGTCCTTATATTTGGCGCCTTGCGAGGCGAGCGTGTTTTCGTTGACGTCGCAAAGAGCGGCGATGTTGACGAGGTCGTGCGGAAGTTCGTTGATGTTCCCGGCGCCGCGACCGCCGATTCCGATGACGGCGATGTTCAGCTTCGACGAAGCGTTGTTGGCGCGGGCGACATACGGGGAAGCGACGCCCGAAACGCTCAAAGCGGCGGCGGAAAGCGCGGACGTTTTCAAGAATTGACGACGATTAAGAGCCATCGCGGTCTCCTTGTTCGGTAAAATGGCGAAAATGGGTAAGATGAATGGGCGCGTCGGCGACGAAACGGAGGGAGGGAACCGCTTGCCCGTCGGCGCGTCGACGCCGGTTTTATCGGTTCTTTCGGACGCTTCGGCGTCGGAAAACTTGCGTAAAATCGTTAAAAACGCTAAAATTTGCCGTCGAACGGCGCAAATTCGCGCAAATTCGCGCAAAATCCGCTCGACGCGTCGCGTTTCCAACGATTTTACGTCAAACGGCGGCGAATTTCAAGCGGAAAAACCGGATTATTCCGGCGTTTTTTCCAATTCGTTCAAGAGCGCGACGAACCAAGAGCGGTTGTCGGCGCCGCAATACGTCATCCGCCCGCCCATTCGGCTGAACGTTTTGCAGTAACGGTGATAATAAGCCGGGTCGGTTTGCGGCGGTTCGCCGTCGCGCGTCCAATCCCAAGTCGACTCGGCGAGGTCGACGACGTGTATCGCGAAGTCGGTAATCGAGCGGCCCTCTTGCCGGGCGACGTTGCGCGACATCGCGAGCGACTTTTCGAAAATCATCGGCGACAAGACCGCGGAGCCGACCGAGAGATAAACGCCTCCTTCGAGCTTCGAAACGGAGTCGGCGTAAAGGAGGAAATCGCGCTGGGCCGCCCGCCCGATCGCCGCGCAGTCGTTCGCCGGGTGCGTGTAAATGATGTCGCAGCCGATCATCGGGCCGCAGGTGAAGCGGACGTCGGCGCGTCGGGTTCGGAACGCGGTCGAGTATTCGCGGAACGGGTGCGCGATTTCGAGCTTGCCGTCCGGAAGCGCGAAACGTCGCTTGGCGCGGAGTAAATCGGCGGCCGCCGCGGCGCGGTCGAGCGTTTCGGTAATTTGGGTAAGCTCGGCGCTTTGCGACGCGGCGGAGGGGAACGGCGGGACGGCTTCGTCGGCGATTTTCGACCCGGCGGCGATCGCGTCGCGCAGTTCGGCGTCGGTCGGGACTTCGAAACCCTCGTCGAGAATCGTTTGACCGACCGACGCGCCGTACCCGAGGCCCCGGTAAGCGCCGACGACGATCGCTAAGTTGATGGAACGGCCCGTTTCCTCCCAAATTCCGAACTGGCCTTCGGTCGCGTAACGCCGGACGTCTTCGCCCGATTTGCCTTGGAACGCGAACTCCCAGTCGTGAATGACGCCGGCGCCGTTCGTCGTTAGGTGCGTCAGCCAGCCGCCCTCCGCCAAGCGGGAAAGAACGGGGCCGAGACCGTTCTTAATCGAGTGCGCGCCGTATGTTAGGACGCGAGCGGCGCCGAGTTTTTTAGCGCGTCGGAGTTCGGCGGCGGTCGCTTCGACGTCGCGAAACGCTTCGTCG
>JAFTUJ010000399.1 GCA_017466305.1 Thermoguttaceae bacterium | reverse complement strand
GTCGGTCGCGCCGATCACGTCGGTAGTTTGCGCCGGAACGGAGCGAACCGGAACCGCGATCGGTCACTTGGCGTTCCGCAACGAACAGGTCAAGCGCCCGGTCGCCGGAATGGGGTTCGTCGTGCCGCCGTCGGAGGGGAACGGGCTTCTCGCCGGGAGTTTCAGCAGTTTCAAATACCCGAGCCGCGCCCCGGAGGGAACGACGCTCTTGCGGATTTTCGTCGGCGGCGCCCGGTCGCCCGACTCGTTGACGATTCCGGAATCGGAGTTACTCGACCGCGTTTTGGCGGAGACGCGGGCGCTTCTCGGCGTCGAAGGGGAGCCGTTAATGTCGGACGTCGCCCGTTTCCCGAACGCAATGCCGCAATATTACTTGGGCCGACTCGACGCGATTCGCCGACTTCGCGAAGAACTCGACGCGACGCCGACCCTTGCGCTCGCCGGGAACGCGCTCGAAGGCGTCGGGCTCCCCGCTTGCGTCAAAAGCGGAAACGACGCCGCGGAGAAAATCGCCGCCGACCTCGGTTTCGCCGTCGAAAAATGCGGTCGCTAAACGCCCCGTTTTGCCCGCCGACTTCCCTTATCCGTCCTTTTTACCCAATTTAACGCGAACGGCGCGTTTCGGTTCCTCCGTTTTGCGCCGTTCGCCCAAGTTAACGCCGACGGCGCGTTTCGGTTCCTTCCCGTTTTGCGTCGTTCGCCCAAGTTAACGCAATTCGAACAACGACGGCCCGGTTCCGTTCCGCGCCGCTCGGCATTATTCGCGTCGCTCGACGCTTTTTCATCCGTTTTTCTATTCAAGGAACGTTAATATGAAAATCAAACCTCGCTGTTTGTCCGCCGGGATTCTCTTCGCCGACGTCGGGTGCGCGCCGATTACGCATTGTCCGGTTCCGGGCGAACTCGTCCAAACGGAGCGGGTCGAGCTGACGCTCGGCGGCTGCGCGTCAAACGTCGCGCTTAACCTTGCGAAACTTGAAGTTCCGACCGGGCTCTGCGGCTGCGTCGGCGACGACGCGTTCAGCGATTTCGTCTTTTCGGCGCTCCAAGACCCGTTGATCGACCTCTCCGGCGTCCGTCGCGTTCCGAACGCCGGGCCCGGTTGCTCGCTGATCGTCAACGTCAAGGGCGAAGACCGCCGCTTTGTCAGCACGACCGGCGCGAACGCGCAATTTTCGCTCGACGATATCCCGACCGCTTGGACGGAAGAGTCGGAAGTCCTTTACATCGGCGGCTTTCTGATGATTCCGCCGCTCGAGTCGACCGCGACGGTCGAGTATTTGAAGGCGTTCCAAGCGCGCGGCGGGAAGACGATTTTGGACGTCGTTTTGTACGGAAATCGACCGTATTGGCCGGCGATCGAACCGCTCCTTCCTTACGTCGATTATTTCCTTCCGAACGACGACGAGGCCCGCGTTATTTGCGGCAAAACGGACCCGGTCGAGCAGGCGAAATTCTTCGTCGACGCGGGCGCCAAGACTTGCGTCGTTACCTGCGGCGGCGACGGTTCGATTTATTACTCGGCGAACGAGAAGTTCCGCGCCGATATTTTCCCGGTCGAGTTCGTCGGCGGGACCGGTTCCGGCGACGCGTTCGCGGCGGGCTTCGTCTCGGCGGTTCTCGACGGTTGCGACCCGGTCGAAACGGTTCGTCGAGCGAGCGCGCAAGGGATGAGTTGCGTCCGCGACGGCAGCGCGACCCGCAGCGTCTTCACCAAGGCGGAGTCGGAAGCGTTCTTGGCCGCCAACGAGCTGAAAATCGAGTCGCTTTTCTCGGTCGAGTCTGTTTCGAGCGTCGCCGTTTACCCGATTTAACCGCCGCCCGACTCAAAAAGTCAAGTCGCGTTCGTCGGTTAAGTCGGTTTCGGTCGACCGCTCGAAACGTTAAACCAGGCAAACCGCGCAAAATAGGCGACAAAAAACACCGCGTCCTTTTCGGGAACGCGGCGTTTTTCATTAATTTAATCGTCAAGCCGACACGCTCGACCGGTTCAAACGGCGGGTTCCGCTTCCGGAGCCGCTTCGACCGCCGGTTCGGTCGCCGGTTCCGCCGGGGTCGCTTCCTCGACCGTCGGTTCGCCCGCTTCCGGAGTCGCTTCCTCGACCGCCGGTTCCGTCGGGGTCGCATCGACCGCCGGTTCGCCCGCTTCCGGAGTCGGTTCGGTCGCCGGTTCCGTCGGGGTCGCTTCCTCGACCGTCGGTTCGCCCGCTTCCGGAGTCGGTTCCTCGACCGCCGGTTCGCCCGCTTCCGCGTCGGTCGCGGTTTCGTCGCCGACGAGCGCGTCGGCGGCGGTTTCGGTCGCTTCGCCTTCCGTTTCCCCTTCGACCGTCGCGACGGCGGCGGTTTCGTCGGTCGGTTCGGCGGCGGGCGTTTCCATTTTCGCGCCGATAATCAAGCCCAAGCCGACGACGAAGAAAACGAACATCGCGGCCAACATCCGAACGACGTCCTTCGACGCGCCCTTAAATTCGCGCCAAATAAAGACGCCCCAAATCGCCGAAACCAGCGTCGCGCCTTGACCGAGCCCGTACGCGATCGCCATCGAGACCGCGCCCGCCGCGACGACGCTAAACGTCATCCCGACCGCCCAAACGGCGCCGCCGATCCAGCCCCAGAAGTGATTGCGGAGCGAACCCTTGAAGTAAGCGCCCTTTTCGACCGGTTCGCCGACGAACGGCTTCTTCATCAAATACGGCATCACAAAGAAGTTGCTAATCAACACGCCGAGCGCGAAGCACATGTTCGCCGCGTACGGGCCCATCTTGCCGGCTTCCAATCCCGCGCCGACTTTATGCGCTTCCGCAAGGTTTTTAAACGTCGGGTCGAGCAGCTCGCCGTTCAAATCGACCTTCGCCATCGAATTCGCGACAAAATAAGAAAAGAGCGACATTAAAACGCCGCAAACGACCGCGAGCGTCAGCCCTTTGCCGATCGGCTTCTTTTCGCCGCCTTCCGCTTGAAGCGCCGCGTCGCGTTTGCGATACGAAAGCGCGCTCGTAATAATCGCCAACGTTACCAAGCCGACGCCGGCGAAAAGAAGCGTCGAGTCGCCGGAGCCCGCCGGGTTCGCGACGTAATTCCACAACACGCCGAGAACCAACGCCAACCCAATCCCGACCGGAAACGCGACCGACATCCCCGCGATCGCGATCGCCGCGACGAGCAGAATGTTCGCGATGTTAAAAACGACGCCCCCGGCGAACGCCCAAGCGATCGCCGCGCCGTTCGCTTGATCCAAGTCCTCGCAGAACGAACGCCCGAGTTCGTCGCCGTTCGACCCCATCGTCAAGCCGAAAATCAGCGCCGCCGCGACGACGCCGAAGACGTAATCCCAATAAAACAGCTCGTAACGCCATTTCGAGTCGACCAACTTTTGAGCGTTCGCCCAAGACCCCCAGCACAACATCGTAACGACGCAAAACGCGACCGCCAGCCCGAAACTTTCGACTAAAAACATCGCCGCCCCTTTAAAAATAACGTCCAAACGACGATTCGCGTTCGCCGAAACGCTCGGCGACTCTTACGCAAACCCCGCAAATTTCGCAAATTATCAAAAAAAGCGCAAAACGCGCCGCCGAGAACCGCCGGTCGACGCTAAACCGCGCCGCCGAAACGCTCCCGCGACGTATAGGATAACGGATTCTTTCCCGTTTTTCAAGCAAATTTCGCAAAAAACGACCAAATTTTTCGCCGCCGCCGATTGACGAATCGCGTTAAGCGGAAATAATGAAAAAGATTCGCGGCTTCGACGGGCCGAGTCGTTTCGACCGCCGCGCCGAGTCCTTCCGCTCGCCGTTCGCGTTCCGTCGACGCGCCCCCCCCGCGAACGCCGCCGATAAATTAAACGAAAATCGAAAACGAGGCAAAAATGGCGTCGTCGTTGCGTCCGCTCGCGCTCCTCGGAGCGTTCGTCGTCGGTTATCTCTTCCCGCAAGGGGCCGCGCTCGCTTGGGCGATTCCTTGGTTCGTCCGCTTTATGCTCTTCGCGGTCTTCCTGAAATTGGAGTTCCCGAAGTTGCGGCTGCGGCGGAGCCATTGGGCGATTTTGGCGCTGAACCTCGGCGGCGCCGTCGTCGGTTGCGAGCTTTTTCGACTTTTCGACGCGGAAACGTTCGCGTTGACGGCGTTTTTTACCGCGATCGCTCCGACGGCGACCGCCGCGCCCGCGGTCGGCGGCTTTTTGAAGCGCGACGTCGAGTATATCGTCGCCGGGCTGTTGCTGACGACGTTCGGTTTCGCGGTCGCGCTCCCGACCCTTTTGCCTTGGGTTCTCGGCAAGCCGGTTTCCGGAGCGTTCCTCGACGTCGCGTCGAACGTCGGTTCGGTCGTCGTCGCGCCGATTATCGCCGCTCGAATCGTTCGGGCGCTTTACCCGGCGTCGCAAGGTTGGACGGCGCGCCTAAAGAACGTAACGTTCGGCGCTTGGGTCGCGATGGTAACGATCATCGCGGCGAAGGCGACGACCTTTATCGCCGACCCGGCCAACGGCGTCCGCCCGACGATTTTGCTTGAAATCGGCGCTTTGTCGCTCGTCGTTTGCGCGCTGAATTTCGGACTGGGCTATCTCGTTGGAGAACGGGACTTCCGCCCGGAAGCGAGCCAAACGCTCGGGCAAAAGAACACCGGCGCGGCGATTTACTTCGCGGCCCTGTACGCCGACCCGGTCGTCGCGCTCGGCCCGACGCTTTACGTCTTGTGGCACAACCTTTGGAACGCCGCGCAACTCGAAATTCTCGCCCTTAAAGAGCGGAAAAAAGAGCGGGAAGCGGAGCCGACCGACGACGCCGACGCCGCCGACGACGCCGCGCAAGCCGTCGACGGCGAAAACGAATCCAACGCCGTCGACGCCGCGTCGCGCTCGAAACGCGACGTCAACTAACACTTTAAAAAGCGGCGCTTAGAACGTCCGCAAGGAGAATCGACAATGAAATATCGAATCGGGTTCGGGTGCGACCTGCACCGTTTCACCGAAGGCGTTTCGCTCCGTTTGGGGGGCGTTTCGATTCCGTTTTCGAAGTCGCTGCTCGGGCATTCGGACGCCGACGTTTTGTTACACGCTATCGCCGACGCGCTCCTCG
>JAFTUJ010000398.1 GCA_017466305.1 Thermoguttaceae bacterium | reverse complement strand
TTCGTTTTCGGCGAAAATCGGCGTTTTATCGCTCCTAAACGGAGCCGACGCGCGATTTTTCGCCGAAACGAGCGCGATTCGCAAAAAAATCGTTGATTTTGTCGGCGCGTTCGACTAAAATAAAAGAAACGGCGTTTTTTAACGTTTCTCGAACTCGCGGTTTCGAACCGACGGTTCCGAGCGTTTCGTCGTTTCTTGGCGGAGGCGTTTGGCGACGTATCCGGACGACCGGCGCGACGTCGGCGTTTGGAGCGCTATAGTATTAATGACAAAATCGAAACGAGAAAGGGCGCGAACGATGAAAAAGTCGGCGAAGCGGCGAACGAGAGTTTGGGGAGGCGCGGCGTTGTTGAGCGCGGCGATTTTAGGCGTCGGTTTCGGCGTTTCGAAAGCGGGCGCGTCGGAACCGGCGGCGACTCCGGCTTTTGCGGCGGCGTTGACTCCGTTCGTCGAGTCGGGAAGCGCGCCCGGCGCCGTCGTCGTTGTCGCGTCGCCGACCGAGATTTTAGCGGTCGAAGCGGTCGGTTGGGCCGACGTCGAAGCGAAACGCCCGATGCGCGCCGACTCCTATTTTTGGATTGCGTCGCAAACGAAAGCGGTCGTCGCGGCGGCGACGATGATCTGCGTCGACGAAGGGAAACTCGACCTCGACGCGCCGGTCGAAACGTATTTGCCGGAGCTTCGCGGCCTCGTCGTCGCGGAGCCGCAAGACGACGGAACGACGCTCCTTCGCCCGACGCAAACGTCGCCGACGCTCCGGCAAGCGTTGAGTCATACGGCGGGGTTGCGTTTCATCACCCCTTACCAAGAGGCGTTCGGAATCGACTCCCTTCCGGTTCGGCGGCTGATGAAAACGGTCGCGATGACGCCGCTTATCGCGGAGCCGGGAACGCGTTACTCCTATTCGAACCTCGGGGTCGACGTCGCGCAAGCGGCGGTCGAGGCGGTCGTCGGGCAGCCGTTCGAGGAGTTCGTCGAAGAGCGGATTTTCGCGCCGCTCGAGATGACCGACTCGACCTTTTACCCGAGCGCCGAACAACTCGAACGCTTGGCGACGCCTTACGGTTGGAACGCCGACGCCGGGCGTTTGAAGCCGGTTCGTTTCGGGCAAATGCCGTCCCTCGACGACGGTTCGCCTCGTTACGCCGAGGGGGGCGGGGGCCTTTTCTCGTCGGCGCCGGACGTCGTTAAATTTTACCAAATGCTCGCCGGACGCGGCGTCGGGGCGAACGGCAAGCGCGTTTTGTCGGAAAAAGCGGTCGAGACGATGACGTCGAAGCAAACCGGCGCCGCCGTCGACGCGCGATACGGGTTCGGACTAACGGTCGACGACCGAGCGTTCGGGCACGGCGGCGCGCTCGGAACGCAAGGCGTCGTTTACCGCGACGGAACGGTCGGCGTGTATTCGGTCGCGGTCGGAGGAACGCCGAAACAGGGCGAAATGGAGCGCGCGTTCAGGAGCGTTTTGGAGAAAATCGCGACCGAGCGTTCCGAAAAAGCCGAAAATGACGCCGAAAAATAAACGACCGGGAACCGTTAATATCCGCAATCTTTGCGCCGTTTAACGCGCGAACGAAACGAAAGGGAAAACGACGATGAAAATTTTGCGATTCGACAGCGTCGGCGGCGCGTCCGGCGATATGATTTTGGGCGCGTTGGTCGGTTTGGGCGTCGATCCGCGATATATCGAACGGGAATTGCGCCGTTTGATTCCCGACCCGTTTTCCTTGAAAGTCGGCGAAAAGTCGGAATTCGGCGCGAACGGCGTTTATTTGACGGTCGACTTGAATCCGACGGCGGACGACGAATGCGCCGTTTGCGAAGAACGTTTCGCCTGCGTCTGCAAGCGCAACCCCGACGGCGACCCGACTTGCGAATGCGTCTGCAAACGCAAGGATAAACGCGAACGCAAATGCAAGCGCAAACGCGACGACGATCACAAACACGAACACGAACACGGTCGCAAACGCGATCACGATCATAAACACGACTGCGATCATAAACACGACTGCGAGCATAAACACGACTGCGAGCATAAACACGACTGCGAGCATAAACACGACTGCGAGCATAAACACGACCGCTCGCATTCGCACGAACACGAACACGAACACGTTCACGGGCGGACGTTCGCGTCGATTCGTCAAATGATCGCGGAGTCGCCGCTCGACGAGAAAACGAAGCGCGACGCGATCGCCGCCTTCGAAGCGTTGGCGGTCGCGGAGGCCGAGGCGCACCAAAAACCGGTCGACGAAGTGCATTTTCACGAAGTCGGCGCGGTCGATTCGTTGGTCGACACGGTCGGTTGCGTTTTGGCGTTGAACGCGCTCGGCGTCGACGGGATTTCGCTGTCGCCGCTTCCGGTCGGCGAGGGAACGTTCCGCTGCGCGCACGGCGTCTACCCGCTTCCGGCGCCCGCGACGTCGATTTTGTTGCGGAATTACGGGCTTCCGACGTCCTCCGACAACGAGCGTTGCGAAATGTTGACGCCGACCGCCGCCGCGCTCTTCGCCGTTTGGGAAAAGAAGGCGATTCCGACCGGAGCCCGAATCGTCGCGACCGCCAACTCCTTCGGAACGCGGAAGATGCAAAGTCGCCCGAATTTGTTGCGCGCGTCGATTTACGAAACGGATAACGCCGTCGAAGAAAGCGGAAAAACGTCCGCAAAGTCGACGGAATCGGAAAAGTCGAGCGTTTGGGAGGCCCGTTACAACGTCGAAACCCTTTGCGAGTTGGCGACGAATCTCGACGACGCGACCGGCGAACGTTTGGCGACCGTCGCGACCGCGCTTTTCGACCTCGGCGCTCTCGACGTTTGGACGACGCCGATTTTGATGAAGAAAGGCCGGCCGGCTTGCAAGTTGA
>JAFTUJ010000397.1 GCA_017466305.1 Thermoguttaceae bacterium | reverse complement strand
GTGTAGGGCCGCTCGCTGGTCGTCGGTCGCGCTCTCCGACGACGTTCAAAGGATCGACAACTCCGTTTTCTTTGGATGCAACCATTTGAAAACAATCGAGTTCGGCGCGAACTCGTCGCTTCGCGAAATCGGCGCCCAAGCGTTCGCTCGTTGCGCTTCGTTTGCCAACGTCGCGTTTCCCGACTCGCTCGAAAAAATCGGCGACGGAGCGTTCAGATTTTGTCACAAATTAACGGAAGTCGTTTTTAATCCAAATCTTAAAGAAATCGACGCCGACGCGTTCGCGTATTGCGACGCCTTGGAACGCGCATCGTTTGGCCCTCGACTCGAACGAATCGGCGGCGACGCGTTTTACGGTTGTTCGTCGTTAGCGCAAGTCGATCTGCCGCCGAGCGTTCGCGAAATCGGTTCCGGCGCGTTTACCGACTGCAAATCGCTGACGCAAGTCGTTTTACCGCAGTCGTTGCGCAAAGTCGAGGCGTCGACGTTTTCCGGTTGCAAAACGTTCGCGAACGTTTCGCTTCCCAACGAACTCGAAGAAATTCGCGACCGAGCGTTCGAAGGTTGCAAGCCGTTAACCCAAATATCGCTTCCTGCGGAGCTTCAAACGTTTAATTCGCAAGCGTTTAACGGATGCGCGAACCTTTCGAGCTTTGAACTTTCTCCCGCAAATCCTAATTTCCGCGTCGTCGACGGCGGTCTTATAAGCGCCGACGGCAAAACGCTTTGGCGCGTCCCGCCGATACAAAAGGGCGCCTTCGTCGTTCCAAACGGCGTCGAGGAAATCGCCCCTTGCGCTTTCTTAGGTTGCAAAGCGCTTGCCGCGATTGAACTTCCGAACTCGTTACAAATTGTCGGCGACCGCGCGTTCGACGGCTGTCAAGCGCTCGCAAAAATTGCGATTCCTCGAAACGTCAAAACGCTCGGCGAGAAAGCGTTCAACGGTTGCAAGTCGTTGGCGTCGCTAACGTTCGCGCCGGATTCGACGCTCGAAACGGTCGGCAAAAACGCGTTCGCCGGTTGCAAAGTTCTTGCCGAAATTTCCCTTCCGCCAACCGTTAACAAACTCGGCGCGGGCGCGTTCGCCAAGTGCGAGTCGCTAACGAAAGCAACGATTCCGGCGGCGGTTCAAAAGAAAGCGCAAGGCGCGTTCAAAGGTTGCGGCGCGTTAACGGAACTCAATGTTTTACAACCGGTTGCATCGCTAGACGCAACGTCGAAACCCGGAAAAAAACGCGCGAAAAAAACGTCGACGAAAGATAACGACGCCGCGTCGTCTTCCGTTCCAAATCGCCCGGAAGTCTTTTCCGCCGACGGGTTCCTCTTCGCCGACGGCGGCAAAACGCTGACGCGCAATCTCGACCAAACGTCCGCCGAGCGCGTTGTTCCCGAGGGCGTCGAGAAGATCGCCGTTCGCGCTTTTTCACACTGTATGTCGTTGAAAACGTTAAAGTTGCCGTCGACGCTCAAAGAAATCGGAACCTACGCGTTCGACGCTTGCGAATACTTGGAAGCGCTCGAACTGCCGGACGGTTTCGAAACGATCGGCGAGCGCGCGTTCTTTAATTGCCACCGCCTGCGCTCGGTTTCGTTCCCTGCGACAATCTGTAAAATCGGTTCCGAAGCGTTTGCGTATTGCGTCTCGTTCGCGTCGGCGACTTACCCGGAAAGCGTCCAACCCAAAATCCTTAAAGCGTTGCCTCACAAGGAAATATCGAGAACCGTTATTCCGTCGAAAACTCGCGATTTCCGCTTGGTCGACGGCGTTATTTTCAGCGCGGACGCTAAAACGCTCGAGTTTTGCTCGGAAGAAAAATCGGGCGCTTACTCCGTTCCAAACGGCGTCGAAATAATCGCCGAAAAAGCGTTCGCCGAGCGTCAAGCGCTAACGTCCGTCGCGTTTCCGACAAGTCTTCGCCAAATTGGCCCGAAAGCGTTTTTTGAATGCAAGTCGTTAGCGCAACTCGTTTTTTCGGAAGGGTTGCAAAAAATCGACGACGATGCGTTTTTGGGCTGCAAGGCGTTAAAATCGGTGAAATTTCCTCCCGGGCTCGTCTCGATAGGCGCCGGCGTTTTTTTCTTTTGCGACTCGTTGACGCAAATCGAATTTGAGCCGGGCTTAAAAACGATCGGCTCGCGAGCGTTCGAGTATTGCCCAAAATTAACGCGAATTTCGCTTCCGCAAGGCGTCGTTAAAATTAGCGATAAAGCGTTTTACGACTGCGGAGTCGAAGAACTCGACTTGCCGAACGGGCTCAAAAATTTGGGAAAACGCGCTTTTTCGGACAATCGACGCTTGAAGCGCGTTTCGCTTCCCGCGTCGTTGAAAAAGCTCGCCGCCGAGACTTTCCTTCGTTGCGCGTCGCTTTCGGAAATCAAGTTTTCACAAGGACTTGAAACCATTGAAAACGCCGCCTTTTCCCATTGCGCCGGCCTTTCGACGCTCGAACTTCCGCTCGGCTTGCGCAAACTCGGCGCTCGCGCCTTTGAAAATTGCCAAACGCTTGAAACGGTCGTTCTTCCGCCGACGCTTGTCGAAATCGGGCCCGACGCTTTCGCCGGAACTAGCGAAAGTTTAACGCTTTACGGCGTCGCAAATTCCTTTGCCGAACAATACGCCCGCGACGCCGGACTCCGCTTCCAAACGCGTTAAATCGCCAAATTGCGACGCCGTGTCTTCCTCCTTATTCCGTTCCCAAAAGTCAACGCAATCATTTAAATAACAACGATTAACGGAAACATTAACAATGCCGACTTTACCCGTTACTTCCGCTTCCTTGCCGACGCCGCCGAACGCCTTCGATTGGCGCCTTGACGCCGACGGTCGCGTCGTTCTTCAAAAATTGCGCGACTCGAGCGCCGTCGAGGTCGTCGTCCCCGCCGAAATCGACGGTCGTCCCGTCGTCGCAATCGCCGACGCCGCCTTTGCTTACACCGGTTTATTAACGTCGATAACGCTTCCGGAAAGCGTCGAAAAAATCGGCGCCAACGCGTTTTTCCGTTGCGTTTCGCTAACCGACGTCGCGCTCCCAAACGCTTTGCGCGAAATCGGTTCGAGCGCGTTCGATCTTTGCGAGTCGCTCCGTTCGCTCCGCTTGCCGAACGCTCTTGAAACGCTCGCGCCCGACGCCTTCAACCGTTGCGCGTCGCTAACGGAACTCCTTGTTTCGCCGGGAAATACGCGTTTTCGCTCCGTCGACGGCGTCCTCTTCGACGCCGACGGGAAAACTCTTCTCCGCTGTCCGCCGGGCAAGTCGGGCGCTTACGTCGTTCCGAGCGGCGCAGAGCGAATCGCGCCCGGCGCCTTCGACGGTTGCGCGCTTTTAACGTCGGGCGAACTTCCGGCGTCGATCCAAACGTTTGACGCGCAAGCGTTTCGCGATTGCCCGGCGTTAACGCAACTTCAAGTCGCGCCGGAAAATAAAAACTTCCGCGCCGTCGACGGCGTTCTTGACTCCGTCAACGGCAAGACGTTAGCGCGTTAGCCGGAAGGAAAAGGCGACGC
>JAFTUJ010000396.1 GCA_017466305.1 Thermoguttaceae bacterium | reverse complement strand
GATCTTATCTTCTTTATCGGTCGAAGTTCCGCTTTCTTCTTCGTCGGCGTTCGCGGCGGTCGAGCGCGCGCCGTATTTCGCCGCGTTCGTCAACAGGTTTAGCGCCGCTTGTTCGAGGAGGCGACCGACCCCGACGACTTGCGCCGCGTCGCAACGGAGCAAACGCGGCGCCGCGTCGCCGTCGGTTAACGAATCGGCGCAAGTTCGAACGGCGGCGCGGACGATTTCGTCGAACGGAACCGATTCGCGAACTCCGGCGTCGTTCGAAACGGCGGCGTCTTCGTTAAGTTCTTCGCGGCGTTCAAGTTCCGCGAGCTGCAGAACGTCGCGGACGAGCGTTTGAAGGCGGGTCGTTTGGCGTTCGAGGATTTCGCGGCACTTCCCGAGACAAACGGGATCGCGCCAACCGTCGGCGTCGTCGAGGAGTTGAATCGCGCCGAGAATCCCGGTCAGCGGCGTCTTGATCTCGTGCGAGACGTTCGCGACAAAGTCGCGCCGGAACTTTTCTTGCCGCCGGGCCCGGTCGACCTCCGTTTTCAGCCGCTCCGTCGTCGCGCGCATCGACTCGGCGAGTTCGCGAACCGGCCCGACCGGCGGAACGGCGATTTCGACGCTCAAATCTCCGGCGGCGATTCGCTCCGCGCTCCGTTGAAGGCGGTCGAGCGGGCCCGCGACGCGCCGGAGCAGGTACCAAACGAGGAATCCGGTCGCGACCGCCGCGACGCCGAGGAGCGCGTCCGACGCCGTCGACGGTCGCCGAAGCGCCGACGAAAGCTCGGTCGCCGGACCGACGAGGCGAACGCTTTGCGTTTGTTGCCGACTTTGCAACGTCGCGGCGGCTCGAATCGTCCAAGCGCCCCGCGCGCCGCGCCGCGTCGAGAAACCGCGACCCGTTTTCAGCGCGGCGACGACCTCCGGCTCCGATAAGGGCGAGCGCAAGTCGGCGGCGTCCGACGCGACGATCGCGTCGCCGCGAGCGTTGAAAATCGCGACGTCCCGTTCGTCGAACGAGAACGCGTCGCAGTAATGGTCGAGCGCGTCGAGGTCGTTTTCTTCGAGCGCCGGGCGGAAAAATTGAATCGCCAAGTCGAGGCGGTTGTCGAGTTCTTCGCGGTAATCGGCTAAAAACGTTTCTTCGAAGCGAGTTTGTTGGCGTTCCAAAACGGCGCGCCCGGCGACGAACGCTCCGGCGAGAACGAGCGGGAAGGAAAGGAGCAAGAGCGTTCGGCGTTTCATCGGCGGCGTTTGGCGTTAAAATGGGGGGAAGGGGAAAACGGGGAGAAGTCGGAAGGAAGGGCGGCGCGCCAAACGTTCGACGCGGCGGCAAGAAACGGCGTTCGCTCCCGAGAACGCGAACCGGTTGGAACCGGGCGTTCCCGAGAGCGTTAAACGTCGCGAAATCAACGTTTCCAACGGTATCCGACGCCGCGCGCCGTTTCGACGCAACCGCTCGCCGGGCCGAGTTTCTTGCGGAGGTTCGCGATTTGAACGTCGATGGCGCGGTCGAAGGCGATGTAATCGTCGCCGCGGATTTTTTGGGCGATCTCGTATCGCGACCAAATTCGGCCCGGCGCTCGGATAAGGAGCAAAAGGAGTTCGAATTCCGTCGGCGTTAGGTCGAGCGACGCGCCGTCGGAGCGGAGAACGAGGCGTTCGGCGACAAAAATCGACAAACCGTCCCGTTCGACGTCCGGTTTCGGCGGCGCGTCGGCGTCGGGGCTTCCGCTTCCGTTCGCGCTCCCGTTCGACGCGTCGGCGTTCGACGCAAGTTCTTGCGTTCGGCGGAGTTGCGCTCGAATCCGCGCCAAGAGCGTTTGATTGTTGAACGGCTTCACAACGTAATCGACCGCGCCCGCTTCGAGTCCGACGACGACGTCCGTTTCCTCGCCGCGCGCCGTCAGCATAATCGCCGGCGTCGTCGCGTTAAGGGGCGTCGACCGCAAGCGGCGACAGACGTCCAACCCGTCGACGTCCGGCAGCGTTAAGTCGAGCAAAATCAAGTCGAACGGCGTTTCGGAAGCGCGTTCGAGCGCCGCCGTTCCGGTTCCGACCGCCTCGACTTGCGAGAATCCCCGCGTCTCCAAAAGAAGCGAGAGAATTTCGCGAATCGACGCGTCGTCCTCGACGATCAAAATTTTTTCCGCGCCCATTGGGCGACTCCTCGGCGATTAAAAGGCGGCGCTCGGCGAAGTTAACGGGCGGCTTCGACGAACGCCGGGTTGGTTTTAAGTTGGAATGTTAAACGGTTTGCGTTACTTTTGCGCCGCTTTCGCGAGGAAGTCGGCGACGGCGCGGTTCCCCTCTTCGCGAGCGACTTGTTCCTGCGTTTGCCCTTCGTCGTTCTTCGCGTGCAGGTCGGCGCCGCGTTTGACGAGTTCTTGCGCGGTTTCGAGCGAGCCTTCGTCGGCGGCGACGTGCAGCGGCGTTTCTTTTTCGCGGTCTTTCGCGTTAACGTCCGCTTTTTTGTCGAGCAGAACCTTCAACACGTCGGCTTTTTTCGCGTCGGCGGCGACGTGCGCCGGGGTTTCGCCGTCGCGGTCTTTCGCGTCGACGTCGGCGCCCTTGTCGATCAGGAACTTGACGACTTTGACGCGGTCTTTGCGGGTCGCGTCGGTTTCGCGGTCGCCTTCGTCGGCGGCGGCGTGAAGCGCCGTTTCGCCGTCTTCGTCTTTCGCGGAAACGTCGGCGCCTTTCTTGACGAGGTACTTAACGACGTCGAGCCGAGCTTTTTCCGCGGCGGCGTGCAGGGCGGTTTCGCCGTCGTCGTCGCGAGCGTCGACTTTCGCGCCTTGCTCTTCGATCAAGCGTTTGACTTTGGCGAGGTCGCCTTTTTGCGCGGCGCGGATTAATGCCGGTTCGAAATCGGCGGCGTAAACGGCGGTTTCGAGCGAGTTAGCGGTCGGGAGGTTGAAGGAGGTCGACGAGTTCGAAGCGGCGGCGAGCGAAACGCAACCCAACGCGGCGACGGAGGAAACGAGCGTCCATTTTTGCAACTTTTTCATGTTCGGCCTCTTGCTTTCTGCTTTTTTGTTCTGTCTTATTTTGTCTTGTCTTGTTCGACGCTTGTTCGGCGCTTGTTCGGCGCGGTCGGAGTTCCGGCGACGGCGGCTCGGCAAGGAGGGCGCCGTCGACCGGATTTTTCCTGTTTTTGTTTTCTTTGCGTCGCAAATTTTCAGGAAGGAAATTTTTTCTCGGCTTCCCTTGCGACTTCAAAAGTAAGTTTACCGCGCGAACGTTTCGAAATTTTTAACGCAATGTAAATTTTTTGTAAAGATTCGCAACGTTGTCGAACGTCGAGTCGTTAACGCTTAGCGGGCGGCTTCGGCGAGCCAATTGGCGACCGCGCGGTTCCCCTCTTCGCGAGCGACTTGTTCCGGCGTTTGACGTTCGTCGTTTTCCGCTTTCAGGTCGGCGCCGCGTTCGACGAGTTCCTTCGCGACTTCGAGCGAGCCTTCGTCGGCGGCGACGTGCAGCGGCGTTTCGCGTTCGCGGTCTTTCGCGTTGACGTCCGCTTTTTTGTCGAGCAACGCCTTCGCGACGTCGGCTTTTTTCGCGTCGGCGGCGACGTGCAACGGGGTTTCGCCGTCGCGGTCTTTCGCGTTGACGTCGGCGCCTTTGTCGATCAAGAGCTTGACGATTTCGACGCGGTTCTTGCGTTTCGCGTCGTTGATTCTCGCCGAATCGTCTTCGTCGGCGGCGGCGTGCAACGGCGTTTCGCCGTCTTCGTCTTTGGCGTTAACGTCGGCGCCCTTTTGGACGAGGTATTTAACGACGTCGAGTTGCGCGTTATCCGCGGCGGCGCGCAGGGCGGTCTCGCCGTCGTCGTCGCGAGCGTCGATCTTGGCGCCTTGCTCTTCGAGGAGTTGTTTGACTTTGGCGAGGTCGCCCCGTTCCGCGGCGCGAATCAACGCCGAGTCGGGATGCTGGGCGGCGTAAGCGACCGTTTCGAGCGGGTTCGCGGTCGGCAAAACGGAGGAAATCGGCGAGGTCGGCGAGGTCGGCGAGGTCGGCGAGTTCGAAGCGACGGCGAGCGAAACGCAACCCAGCGCGGCGACGGAGGAAACGAGCGTCCATTTTTGCAGCTTTTTCATGTTCGGCCTCTTTTCTTTTTTTTTCTTTTTTTGCGCTTCTTCGGCGCGGTTTTGGGGGCCCGGCGGCGACTTCGGTTGAAAAGCGTCGCGTCCGATAATTTTTTCAGCTTTTTTTATTTTGGTTTTCGTCGCAAAGTGTGGAGATTTTTTTTATCGCTCTCCCTTGCGACTACGAGAATAAGTTTACCGCGCGAACGTTTCGATTTTTTTAGCGCAACGTAAAGTTTTGGTAAAGATTCGAAATTTTTTTCAAAAGACGCGAAAACAAAAGAGGCGGGCGTTGAAAAGACGAAAAGTCGGCAAAGGAAAACCGCCGCGAAACGCTCGAGAGCGCGCTTCGCGGCGGTTCGGTCGGAGCGAGTCAAACGCTCGCTAAACGCCGATTAGCAATACGGTTGCGACCAAGCCGCCGGGCGGGCGTTCCAAGCGTCCGATTGCGGCGGAACCTTGACGATCTTGGCGCGAACGTAAAGATCGTCGGCTTTGAGCGTGTACGAGCCTTCGACGCCTTCAACCGTGTCGAGGACGACGCCGATTTCGTCCGAGAAACGTTCGATCTTGCGTTTCGGCGACGTTTTGCTTTCGGCGACTTCGACGAGTTTCGGCTCCGGATTGTAGTCCTTCTTCGTGCCGACGAACTCGATCTTGTATTTGCCCTCTTCCTTGACGTCGATCTTGACGGAGAGCGTTTTGCCGTCGAATTGAATGTCGGCGAAGTCGAGGCCGTTCGAGGCGTACATGTCGCCGGCGTCCATCGCTTCGATCAAACTGCGCGTTTCGAGTTTCGCCGAGCGCACCATCGTCCAACCGGCGACCGTTTCGCTTTCGTAACCGTGGCGGTCGTCGGTGCCGTTGCCGAGCAAGAGGCGTTGACCGTGCGACGCGCGCCAAGCGTTAACGACGTCCCAGAATTTTTCCGGCGTCCAAGGCGCGCCGTCTTCCGGATTCTTGTAACGTCCGTCGAGGCCGTTGTTCGTAACTTCGAAGACGCGAATTTCCGGCATTTTAATAACGTCGCTCGGCGAGAAGTCGTAGAAGCGCCAAACCGGGTGGTTCGCGGTGAAGAGGTAAGGTTCCGCGCCGTCTTTGGCGAAGCGACGTTTCCCTTCTTCGAACGTTTTCGTCAAGACTTCGAGCGGTTCGTTTTGGCCGCCGATATACGGGAAGGATTCGCGAACGTTCAGGAAGTTCATGTGAACTTGGCGACCGTCGCGGCAGCCGCCGGTTTGTTCGAAGCCCGGCATCAGGAGGAACTTGCCCGGTTCGCAGAATTTTTCGCAAAGTTCGGCGAACGGCGTCATGCGGACGTAGGTCGCGTCGCCGACTTTGATCGTGCGGACGGCGTCTTTCCCGAATTTTTCGATCGCTTCGTTGACGTAGCGTTGCGTCAGGTTCGGCCAACCTTCGTTCGGAACGACTTTCTTCCAAAGGGAGGTTTCGCCCTTGAACGCGGCTTTGTCGGTCGGTTGGTAGTTGAAGCCGAAACCGTCGAAACGGAGCGCGTCCGATTGGAAAATGTTGTGGTCGGACGGGCAAATGAAGTGATAACCGCGGGACTTGTACCAGTCGACCGCCCATTCCGGGAGCGGTTTGCCGTCGGACCATTGGTTGTGCATGTGGAGGTTGCACTTGTACCAATTTTTCGTCGCGTCTTGCGCGAAAGTTTTCGAAACGCTCGGAAGATTCAGCGCGACGCTCGCCGAAACGAGCGCAGAGGCGCGAAGGAAATCGCGTCGAGAAAGGTAAGTCGTCATACTTGCCGCCCCTTGAGTCATTTAGGAAGAATGCGTAAAATACAAAGACGCAAACCGACCGGCGTCGCGAACGGTTTGCGTTTTTCAGGTGGAACTGTGAATTATCTTAACGCTTTCTCGACCGTTTTTCAAGCGCGGGCGCCCGATTTTCGGCGATTTTTCCCAATTTTTCGGCGATTTTTTCCGGTTTTCACTTGGAGGCGGGCGACGGACGGCGGACGGCGGCGCGGTCAAGCGTTCGTCGCGACGACGGGCGTTTCGTCGGCGAGGCGGCTTGCGTCGGCGAGACGGCGCCAAGAGTCGCGGCTTTTCCGCAAACGTTCGAGCGTCGCGGCGTCGGCGTCGGTTTGTTCGAGCCGTTCGATTTCTTGCGTCAAGCGCTCGACTTTGTACCGCGCGACTTCCGGACTTCCCGAGCGCCCGTTCGGGTAAAGATCGGTCGCGTCGTCGAAATATTCGTTGAAACGAGCCGTCAACGCGTCGGCGTTTCCGTTTTTCGCGTCGACGAGCGTCTTTTCGAGCTTGGCGAAAATCGGCGCGATAACCGCTTCAAACTCCGGCGTCCGCGGCGCGACGAAGGAATGTTGGGAAGCGCCGGCGGGTTCGACGGCGGGTTCGACGGCGGGTTCGACGGCGGCGGTCGGCGCGTCGGAAACCGCGAGTAGCGCGGCGGTCGGCGCGGGACGCGAGGGATTAGACGACGTGTAAATAACGCTGGTAACAACGTTATGAGCGTTTTGGCGTTGTTCGTTCGCGACAAGGCGAAACCAGTTCGCTTTCTCGTCGTCTTTAACGCCGAACGCTCCGCTTGCGAACGCTTCGGCGAGACGCTCGTTCGCTTCGACGAAACCGGGCGTTACGCGTTGTTGGTCGGGATCGAGACGCGGAGCGCGACCGTCCGGCGTTTCCGCTTGGACGAAGAACGAACGCGATTCGGTTCCGTTCGCGCGGCGCAAAAACTTCTCGGCGAGCGCGAGGTTTTCCGGCGTCGGCTCCGAATCGAGCGCCGCTTCGGCCAAAAGGAGGAGCGTCGCCCAATTTTTGATTTCGGGGGCGGCGCCGGTTCGCGTTTGGAGTTCGAGGGCGCCGGGGCGCGCGAAAGCGCAAGCGCCGTTTTCGAGGAAAACGCGACGCGACAGGGGGCCGGGATACGGAACGGACGGGTTCGGACGCTCGGTCGCGGGAATCGAACAAACGTCGACGAGCGGCGCGAGACGACGGAACTTGCGAACGTCGTAAACGTTAAGTTCGGCAAGCGTTTGCGGAACGGTCTTGCGAAGGCCTGTTTCCGGGTCGACGACCGTTTTCAGAACGCGGGTGAGCGGGACGCAAACGATTCCGGCGCCGTTTGCGACGTCGGCGTCGTAAAAGAGCCGCCCCCAACGGAGCGCTTCCGCGACGTTGCGCTCGACGCCGAAACCGCGCGCGTAATAAGACGCGACGAGCCCTTGCGCTCGCGGCGAACCGGCTTCCGCTCCGGCGAGCGCGTAAAGGAACGCGCATTTCGCGACCGTCGCGGGGCGTTCGTCCGGCGTTTTCGACTTGAGGTCGTCTTCGGTAATTCCGTTGCGACGTCCGACTTCGGCGACGAAACCGCTCGGCGCAAAATCCGGAACGGCGTAATTTTCAATATAACGAGCGAGGCTCGCGGCCGCGTCGCCGTTTCCTTGCGCCGCCGCTTCGGCGAGGAAATAGGCGCCCGCGCCCAGTTCGCGGAGGAGACCGCGGCAAGGTCGCGGCTTCAGTTGTTCGCGCCAAAACGGCGAACGAGCGAAAGCGGAAAGCGGTTCGGCGTAATCGGCGCGGTATCGCCCGGGCTGTTCGCGCTTCGCGTCGTCGGCGAGGGCGCGGTGCAACTCCGCCAAAAAGCGGAAATTCGGGTCGGCCGTTTTTTCGGCGCGAGCGAGCGCGGCGTCGAGTTCGGTCGAGGAAACCGATTTCGGGTAGTCGGCGGGCGTTTCGCCTTCCGCGAGCGCCGGGAGTTCGGCGGAGGCGGCGGTCGCGTCGATTCCGGCGACGAGCCAAAAGAACGCCGATTCGCCGATTAGGTAGTCGCCGAGCGCCGCGTAATACTCCGCTTCGCCTTGCGCTTTCGCCGAGCGGAGTTTGGCGACCGCGTCGGAGACGAAGGTTTGACGCTCTTTGGTCGAATGCCCGAAGAAAAGCCGGTCGGCTTCGTCTTGGTAAAGCGTTTCGACGTCGACGGCGGCGATCGGGTCGTTCGGGGCGACGGTCGGAGGAACGGGGGTTTGCGGAAGGGCCGGAAGCGTCGCGAAAAGACGGCGCGCTCTTTGGCGAACGACGGAGGTTTCTTCGGCGGTTGTCGCGGCGTCGGTTTTTTCGACGTCGGGGAGCAAACGGACGGTCGCGAAAGCCGAGGCGGCGAGCGACGCGAGGAGACAGCCGATCGCGGCGCGGCGACCCCAAGTTCCGAAGCGTCCCAACGTCTCGACGCGGCGTCGCAACGAGCGGAACGTCGGCGAGAAACCGACGGCGCCGAACGCTTGCTCGACGAACGGACGGCGACCGGCGATTTCGCAAAGGGTGCGCGCGTATTCGGCGGCGGAATTCGGGTTCGTCAGCGCGGGGGAGCCGAGCGCGATCGCGTCGCAAGCCTCTTCGCGGGTCGCGTGAAACGACCGCGCCGCCAACCAAAAGAACGGGTTGAACCAATGCGTCGCGAGAACGACGAACGCGAGGAACCCGGTCGCCGCGTCGCCGCGCTTAAAATGGCCCAACTCGTGCAGCAGAACGTGCTTTAGGCGCTCTTCGGAGAGGTCGTCGACGTATTCGCTCGGAACGAGAACGATAGGACGTCGCCAACCGAGAAGCGCCGGGGACGAAAGGTCGGTCGTCGTCGCTAAACGCGGCGGCGCGGCGATTTCGAGCGAGTCGGCGCAGCGGCGGTAAAGGGCTAAAACGTCGTCGTCTTCGATCGGCGCCGAGAAGCGAATCCAACGTCGGCAAACGAACGTCGAACGGACGAGG
>JAFTUJ010000395.1 GCA_017466305.1 Thermoguttaceae bacterium | reverse complement strand
TAAGGTTCCTATCCTAACGTTCCTTGCGCTTCGCCGCGCGCGACTGTTAAAACAGGCAATTTAAGTCAACTTTCCTGCTTTTAACGATTCTCGCGGTCGCAAGAAAAAAAACGTCCTTCCAACTTTTAACAACCGATATTAACAAAGTCGCGGTCGGCCTTTTCCGTCGTTCGCGCGTTCCAACGTTTTGACGTTTTATTCCCTTTACCCGCCCTTGACTTTTGTCGGCGTTTTTCGCTTGTTCCGATTTTTCGCTTCAACCGTTAAACTTTACGCCGACTCCGCGCCTTTTGCAATTTAAGGACGTCGTACATGACGCAAACCCAAACCGACGATTTAATGGTTCGTTTAGACGCGCAACACGACGAACTTCTCCGCCGTATCGACGAACTCGACCGCAAAATTGCCGAGACGCTTGCCGAATGGGCGTCGGAAGCGGAAGAAGACGCCGCGCCGTCGCCCCCCAAACCTCAACAACATTAACGATTTCAACGATTCCGACAACTTTAACCACTAGTTGAAGTTGACGCCCTTTTAACGCTCCGCGATTGCGTTCGACGCCAACGTTTTTTGCCGCGTCGAACGATCGCGCTGGGAGACCCGCTCAATGAAACTTTCGCAACTCATTCTCAAATCGACGGTTAGCGCGTTCGCGGCGTTCGTCGTTTACTGCGCGGCGACCGCCTCGACGCTCTTCGCGGCGGAACCGGCCTCGACGCTGACGCTCGTTTCGTACAACGTTCACAACGCGATCGGCCTCGACGGCAAAACCGATTTCGCCCGAATCGCCAAAACGCTGACCGCGCTGAACCCGGACGTCGTCGCGCTCCAAGAACTCGACTCGAAGACGAAGCGCTCGAAGGGCCGCGACGTTCTCGAAGAAATCGCGAAGGAAGCGAAGATGAACGCGACGTTCGGCCCGGCGATCGACTTCCAAGGCGGAAAATACGGTATCGGCGTTCTCTCGAAAGAAAAACCGTTAAAATCGGAATATTTTTCGCTCCCGGGGCGCGAAGAACGCCGTTGCCTCCTGATGGTCGAGTTCGAGCGTTACGTTTTCTGCTGTTCGCACTGGTCGCTGACGGCGGCGGACCGCGACGCGACGGTTAAAATCGTTACCGAAAAAATGAAGTCGGCCAAGAAACCGGTTTTCGTCGCGGGCGACTTCAACGCGAAACCGAGCGAAGCGTCGATGAAGGCGTTCGCCGACGATTGGACGATTCTCTCCGCCGACGCGCCGACCTTCCCGGCGAACAAGCCGAACATTCGCATCGATTACATTTGCGCCGCCGACCCGACCGGCGAAATTTCCGCCGACGCTTGGAAGAAGGCGGTCGTTTCGGCGCGCGTCGTCGAAGAGCCGGTCGCGTCCGATCACGCGCCGATCGTCGTCGAACTTTCCGCCGACGTTTTCAAATAAACGCTCGCTTTATCGCGGTTTTAAAGTCCGTCCCCATACGCCTCAACGTCGTTTCGCTGTTGGAATGAACTTGAAAACGCCGTTAAAAAGCCCAATAAAAAGGAGAAAAAATGACGGAAGAATCGCAAAAATCACCGTCCGTTTTGCGGGTTTCGCCGAGCGATTCGCTGGAAGCGGCGTTCGCGCAAATCGGCGACGGAACGCTCGTTCTCGAACCGGGCGTTTATCGCCTCGAACGCGGTTTCGACATTCCCGGCTCGCCGACGGTTTGCGGCGCGGACGGGGAGCCGGGTTCCGTCGAAATCCTTTTCGGCGTCGTCGGGCCGCTGAAAATCTTGGGTTCGCCGCGTTTTCGGGGGATTTTGTTCCGATACGTCGAGACAAGCGTCCCGGCCGGTTTCGGGAACGGGCAAGTCGTTTTGGCGATATTGCGGGATCGCGGAATTATGGGCCCCGAAGACGACGAATACGAATGGACGCCGGACGATTTTTGGGCGCGTTCGGGGTTGAAGTCCGGTACTCCCCGATCGGAAGAGGAGCGAATTCGTTTCGAGTTGATCGACGCGGGCGTCGGATTTCGACGAAGCGGCGTCCGGGTTCAAAAATTTGGCGTCGGAACCGGCGGCGTTTGGATTGAAGGCGAAGCGGCGCGTCCGAGTTTCGAACGTTGTCGCGTCGAAGAATGCGCGGTCGCGGTCGTCGACGGCGCGGGCGGCGAATTTGTCGATTGCGTTATTCAACGGAAAGAGACGCGTATGGGCGGGGTTCCGCTGATCGTCGAAGGGGAATGCGCGCCGATATTCAAAAACTGCGTTGTTCGCGGAAACGCCGAAGTGAAAGGCGGCGCGACGGCCGAGTTTGTCGATTGCGAATTTTTCGCGAAAAGAGCTAGTTGCGTTCATTTCGGCGTTGTAGATACTTTGGACGAATATAAGAAGAAAACGGAGTCGACGTTTCGAAATTGCCGATTTTCCGGCGGCGTCGGCGTCGGTTTCGGCGCGGGCGGCGAGTTCGTCGATTGCGAGATTGTCGGCGTCGATCCCCTCTATTCTCCCGTCGAAGTTTTTCACTCATACACGTCGCCGACGTTTAAAAATTGTTCGATTCGCGCCGAATCGGGGGAGCGGTTCGCCGTTTCCGCTAGCGACCGCGCGAGGGGCGAGTTCGTCGACTGCGACATTGTCGGCAGCGCCGCCGACGGCGACCGCAACGCGATTCATTTGACGAACGTCGGGACGCGTCCGACGTTTAAAAACTGTTCGATTCGCGGCAAAATCAAGACGGACGTGAACGCTCGCGGGCAGTTTGTCGATTGCGATATTCAAAGCGAAGAAACGACGGTCGTCGTTAGCGGGAAAAAAGCGTCGCCGACGTTCGAAAGTTGCTCGATTCTCGCCAAACGCAAGGGCCCGACGGTTTGCGTCGAGCGCGACGCGGGGTCGGAGAGCGGAGCCAAGCTGAAGCCGACGTTCGCAAACTGCGCGATTCGCGCCGAAAAAGACGGCCCGGCGGTTCGCGTCGAGCAGAACGCGGTCGCGGCGTTCGTCGGGAACGAACTTGAATCCGGCGACGGGCGAATTTGGGAAATCGCCGCCGAAAACGCCGAAAAAATCGCGCGAACCGGGAACCGACCGAGCGACGAATAGCCGCTATAGCGGTTTTAAGGGGTTTTAAGGTTCATTTAACAACGCCTCAACGTTAGCGACCAACGAGCGCGTCTCGCCGTTGGAATTAAGTTGAAACGCCGCTAAAGTTGCGTCAAGAAATAAAAAGCCGTCGCGTTTCCTCGTCGGATTCGCGGCGGCTTTTCGCGTTCGCAACCTATACTCGCAAACGCTTCTCGCGTCGCAACTTAGAGCGTTCCGTTTTCCTACGTTTACCCTTTTTTTTCCGAATCGAGCGCGGCGCGAATCGCCCTTGCCAACTGATCCGGGCACGACGTCGGGCGACCGCCGCACGACACGCCCTTCAGCTTCGCCTCGACTTCCGTCGCCGGCAAGCCTTCGACGAGTCGCCCGATTCCCTGCAGATTGCCGTTGCAACCGCCGACGTAACGCACGTCGCGCAGAACGCCGTTTTCGATTCGAAAATGAATTTGCGTCGAGCAAACGCCCGCTGTTTTATAAACGTAATCCATTGTTATTTCTCGCTTTATAATTTCCGCGTTTATTTTTCCTTCAATCGTCGCCGCGACGCTCGACTCGAGAACTGCGACGTTAATTTATTATACGCGCCGCCGTCGAAAATGCAACGCCGAGGCGACGATTTTTTCGCTTTTGACGCCGCCGTAAAACCCGCCGTCGACGCGAATAAACGCAACCGTTTTATTTACACGACTTACAAACGCTTATTTTTTCTCGCCGTCGTTCTTTTCAATCCGTTCGACCGGCGAAAAAACGGTTCGGAACGTCGCGGTCTTCCCCGCCTCGACGGTCGCCGTCTCGATCAAAACCGAAACGCCCGGATTCTTCGAGTCAAAATCGTTTTCCGTCTCCGCCGGAACGACGCTAAGTCGCGACGGCGTTTCGCTTTGCGTCTCCACCGTTTTACACGGCGTCGCGTTTCCGCAATGAACGGGATTCGGCGCCGTCAACTTCGCGACGCGTTCCGAAACGACGTCGACCGCCGCCTTCGTCAGCAAGCGCCGTTCAACCTTAACCTCTTTATCCGCAAATGTTTCGATAACGTCTTCAATAATTAGGCTTCCGTCCGGATTCAGCGTCGCGACGCGCTTGACCGACTTCGCTTCGCCGCGATAAACCGGCGTCAAATCGAGCGTTGCGCTCGACGCTTCGCCGGAAGAGCCGATTTTCGTTTCAACGATTTTCGTCGTTCCGGCGACAAGTTGCGGCGCTCCGTTCAACGTCAAGACGCTATGTCCGAAATTATTGTATCGCAACAACTTCCAGCGTTCCGAATTTTGGCTCATTCCCCAAAGATTCATCCCGCGCGACTCGATGCGATGGTAATTTTCCGGCCCAAGCTCGACAATCCAGCGGACGCCGCCGTCGTCGTATACGAACCCGCCCTCGTCCATATGCCCGTGCGGCGCGTTCGGCGCCCCGGCCTTAATCCCGAGATACGCGGCGTCGCGTCGCCAAGCGGTTCGGAAAAGCGCGACGGCGTTGCGACCGTTCCCGACGCCGACGTATCCAAGTTCTTGCGGCGCAACGTTTCCGAACCCAAGTTCGTTCGGGTCGACCGCCCCTTTCGTCGCGATTTTCTCCAAATCGAGCGGCGTTTCGCGCACCGGCCCCCAAAGGAGAGCGCAGACGGCCAAACGGTTCCCGGCGAGCGAATCGAGCGAGCGCGCCCCGTGTTTAACCTTATGTTTCGTCGCGACATACGCCGCGTCGACCGCGAAATTTTCGTTCCAAGCGGCGCCCGCGTCGCCAAGGTT
>JAFTUJ010000394.1 GCA_017466305.1 Thermoguttaceae bacterium | reverse complement strand
CATTATAACCGATTCGAGCGCCGTTTTCAACGCTTTTTTCCGTTCTTTTTCTCGTCGACGGCGGAAAAATCGGCGCGCGCTCTAATAATCGGCGGACGAAGAGGGGGCCCGGATTGACAAAAAATCGCGCCGGGGTAAAATGATAACGTTAAATTTTGCGCGGCGCTTTTTTAGCGCGTTTCCGGTCGGAAGCGGAAGCGTCGGGGCGAGCCGAAACGTCGGCTTTGATTAATTTAAAAATGTCGCGATAATTTTTGTTTTTCAAAGAGTCGCGATTTACCGAGGTTTTGCGCTCGACGGCGGCGGTTCGCGGCGAGTCGGGCGGGCGAGGAAAGAGATGAAACACACCGATATTTTCGACGTGATGAACGACGCGTCGTTTGTGAACGCGACCGCGACCGTTTGCGGTTGGGCGCGCACTTCGCGGGATTCGAAAACGATGGCGTTCGTCGAACTCAACGACGGAACGACGCTCAAACACCTGCAAATCGTTATCGACAAAGAGAAAATCGCGAATCCGGCGCCGTTCCTGAAACTCGGCTCCGCGCTCCGCGTCGTCGGGCAAATCGTTCCGTCGCGCAACGGCTCGGTCGAGATGAACGCCGAGTCGATCGAGCTGATCGGCGAATGCCCGTCCGAGTATCCGCTTCAAAAGAAACGACATACGCTCGAATATTTGCGGACGATTCCGCACTTGCGCCTGCGCGCGAACACGTTTAACGCCGTTTTCCGCGTCCGCTCCGTTTTGTCGGCGGCGATTCACGAGTTTTTCCAAGGCCGCCGTTACGTTTACGTTCACACGCCGATCGTTACCGCCAGCGACTGCGAAGGCGCCGGCGAAATGTTCCGCGTTACGACCCGACCTTGGAACGCCGAAGCGAAGAGCGAAGAAGAGTATTACGCCGACGACTTCTTCGGGCAAAAAGCCGGTTTGAGCGTTTCCGGTCAGCTCGAAGGCGAAGTCGCCGCGATGGCGTTCGGCAAGATTTACACGTTCGGCCCGAGCTTCCGCGCCGAATGCAGCAACACGCCGCGACACGTCGCCGAATTTTGGCACGTCGAGCCGGAAATCGCGTTCGCCGAGCTGCCGGACGTTATCGAAGTCGTCGAATCGTCGATTAAATACGTCGTGAAGGCGGTTTTGGAACGCTGCCCGAACGAGTTGGCGTTCTTCGACAAGAACTTTGAAAACGGCTTGATCGACAAACTTAACCGCTTGGTTTCGGAGGACTTCGGCGTCGTTACGTACACCGAGGCGATCGAAATCTTGAAGAAAGCCGACGTTAAGTTCGAGTTCCCGGTCGAGTGGGGCGGCGACTTGGCGACCGAACACGAGAAATATCTCGCCGAAGTCGCGTTCGGAAAACCAGTTTTTGTTACCGATTACCCGAAAGAGATCAAGTCGTTCTATATGAAACAGAATCCGGACGGCAAAACGGTTGCGGCGACCGACTTGCTCGCGCCGGGCGTCGGCGAAATCATCGGCGGGAGCGAACGCGAAGCCGACTTGGGCAAGCTCCTCCAAGCGATGCAAGATCGCGGGATGTCGACCGCCGAATACGAGAATTACATCGACCTGCGCCGCTTCGGTTCGACGCCGCACGGCGGGTTCGGGCTCGGGCTCGAACGCTTGGTCATGTACGTTACCGGGATCGAAAATATTCGCGACGTTATTCTTTATCCGCGCGTCGTCAATAAGGTCTATTGAGCCTTTCGCGTTGAGTCGCTTGACGAAGGCGCCGCTGCAAGTCGCTTGAAATAAGCGGTTGCGACGGTCGGCGTTCGTTCTTTTCGACGGCGTTCGACGGTTTTTGCGTCGGGCGCCGTTTCTTTGTTTTGATTTTTTGAAAATGGTTGCGTTTTTTATTCGGAAGAGCGTTATTTTTTTGGCGTTCTTTCTTGAAATTCGCCGAAAAAAGTTTTATAATGAGCGGGACGGCGCGGAGGCGACGCGTTTCGATAAGTGTTTGAAATAACGATAAACGGTTGATTTAAAGACTCGAGCGGCGATGAAAACGAACGTTGAAACCGAAAAAAGGGGCGGCGCAAGAAAGCGCGCGGCGATTCGACTGGGGATTTTGGCGGCGATTTTGCTTGCGGCGATCGCGTTGGGGGCGATCGTTCGACGGAACGACGCCGGCCCGCGAGTTCGAACTATCGATATTTCGGCGCTGGAAGCTCCGGCAAAGCGGCCGGAAGCTGGAAAAATCGACGCGACCGGCAAAACCGGAACGCCCGACGCTTCCAACGACGCAAAAGCGCAAAAGCCGACGGAGCGAGCGGTCGGGCGAGCGGAGCGGGTCAAACGTCGCGTCGCCGAGAACGCGAGTTGGGTTCGCGAGCAAATTCAAACGGAGCGCGCGCCGCTCGCGTCGGCGTTGGCGCGGCTTCAACCGGAATTTTTTTCCGGCTCGTTGCGCCCGACCGCTTTGTTGGAGGCGTATTTATATTGCGTTATCGTCGCGGTCGTTTCAGCGTTTTTGAATTTGGCGTCGCGAATTTTCCGGGGCGCGTCGCCCGCTTATTTGCTGAAAACGCGATTTTACGAGATTCCGGAAATTCGGGTTCCGCTGCGCGTTTTCCGGATTTTCTGCTGGGCGTTCGTCGGCGGTTGGGCGTTTTTGACGTTGCGTTTTGCCGTCGATTTCGCTCGAAACGGCGGGACGTTCGCGTCGGGGGCGTTCGCGGTTTTCGCGGTCGTCGCGACGGCGTTTTTCTATTGGCTCGTTCGCAAGCCGGTCGGTTGGTTCGTCGACTTGCCGGCGCGAATCGACGATTTCGACGTTCCGTTGATTCGGGCGAAGTTGCGCAAACGTATTTCGCGTCGACGTTTGAATCGGTTGGGGCGCGAGTCGTTTCCGGAGGCGTTGGGGCGCGGGCGTTCGAACGGGATCAAGGTTCGCGTTTTTTTGGTCGTCGCGCAAGCGTCGGTCGCGGCGGCGGCGATCTTTGCGGCGACGGAGTACGGACGCGAGCATTCTTGGGATAAATTTGCGATTCATTGGGTCGAGGAGCTGTTTGTTAAGGTTCCGGACGTTCCGCCGGCTTGGGCGACGGTCTTTTTGGTCTCCGGCGCGTCGGCGTTGGCGCTTTTATTGGCGAGCAACGCGTCCTATTTGATTTTGCGTTTCAAGACGGTTCTCGTTTGCGGCGCCCTTTTGTCGTCGGCGGTCGTCGTCGGCGGTTTTTCGGTCGAGGAGGATTT
>JAFTUJ010000044.1 GCA_017466305.1 Thermoguttaceae bacterium | reverse complement strand
GCGTCGTTCGCGTCGAACGCGAAGCCGAGATAGCCCCAATACGTAGCGTCGGAGCGGCTCCAACGTTCGATTTTGCGCGAAACCTTCTGCGCCGGGAACATGACGTCGACGACCCAAAGGTCGTTCGGCTTCCAAGTCGCGCCGATAATCGGGAAGATATCGTAATCGCCGGAATTAGTGTAAGCTAACCCGAACGCCCATTTCAGCCGCTCCGAATACGTCCAACTCCCGACGCCGGAGCCGAAAACGTTCAAGCCTTCCGAGTTGGTCGACTTTCCGTCGCTGTTCCAATTAAGCCCGAGCGCGACGTCAAACGTCCAACGTTCCGATTTTGGAATAACGTAATGAAATGTCGCGCCGCTCGAGATAATCCCGAGCGAATCGGAGCCGATCGCCCAATCAGGAACGTCGTACTGCCGCCAACGAACGCTCGGCGTCGCAAGGATAAAATGTCCCGCTTTCGGCGACGGGAAGCCGAACGTCGCGTTCGCGCCGAGCCCGACGAAGCCGAAATCGCCCGAAACGAGGTCGAAATCGACGTTGGCGCCGCGGTACATGCGCCCGATATTCGCCGTCGCGGACGAAATATTGGCGGCGAACCCCGGTTGCGGCGTCGCGTCGGCGGAGAGGCCGGAGTCAAACGACCGCTCGCTCGAATCGTCGACGGCGTAAAGCGGCGCGGATTCGAACGTCGGTTCCGAAAACGTCGGCGCGGCGGCCCCGGCGGACGTTTCGAACGAATCCGCGACGACGGGTTTCGGCGCGACGGAAACGCTCGGATACTCGTCGGCGGCGACGGCGGCGAAGGCAAAGGAGGACGTCGCGGCAAGCGTCGCGCTTAAAAAAAAGCCCCCCAAACGACGGCGGTTTCTAACGGGAAAAAATCGATTCGTCGGCAAGCGCTCGGCTCCTTTTGTCGGGCGCGTCGACGGCGAAATAAACCCGCGACGCGATAAAACAATCAAAATAGGAAACATAAACAGGGCAAAACGGTTTTACAAAAACTACCGCGCCTGTCGATATTATCGGCAAAAAGCGGTTAAGCGTTAACTTTTTGCCGTCCTCCGGCGTTATTTTCGCCAAATTTTGCGCCGTTTCTCGTTTATTTTGCCTTCCAAGCTTCCGACCGCGTTCCCCGTTTTACCTATTTTCCCCGCTTTTCGTTAAATACTTATGCCGCCTAAATTCCGCTTCGACGCGCTCCTAAAAATTCGAGAAAGCGAACAAAACGCGAAAAAAGACGCTTTTCTCGCCGCGCAACGCCGTTCGCAAGAAGCGTTCGACGCCCTTGAAACGCTCGAACGCGCCCTCGCCGCCGAAAGGAACGAGTCGCGAACGTATCGAACCGGCGTCGCGCTCGACCCGGCTTTCCTCCGCGCTCGTCAAGAAGAACGACGACGACTCCTCGAACGCCGCGACGAAGCGCAAAAACTTTACGATATTCTCGCGGAAGAAACGGAAATCAAACGAGAAGAGCTAAACGAAGCGATTAAAGAAACAAAAATCTTGCAAAAATTAAAGGAAAAAACCGAAGAACGCCGGCTCGACGAAGCAAGAAAACGCGCGCAAAAAGAACTCGACGAGCAAGCGACGCGGCAAAAAATTTACGAACGTCGGCAACTTTCGCAAGACGAAGAAGACGAAACGCGTTAAAATCGGCGATGTTTAACGGTTGCAACGACGTCAAAACTGACAAAACGCGCCGCCCCTGCCGACGACGCCCAATTTAACGCCGTCGTCTCGACAAATCAACGACGGAAAGGACGTTTTGCCGCCCTTCCGCCGCTTGTTCCGCGTTCAAAAATCAATCGAACTCAATATCGTCGAGCGTCAAATTGGAATAATCGATTCCGACGCGGCCCATTTCGAGGTCTTCGAGGGTCGCCTTGCGCCCTTCGGGCTTTTTCGGAAGCGGTCGCGACGGCCCTTTCGAAATACCGGCGCGTTCTAGCAAAGACGAACCGAGAACGTTCGTTTCCAAGTAATCGGACGGCGTTTCGCCGGGGTTCGCGCCGTTGGCGATCGGGTCGTATTCCAGCGCGTAATCGTGTTTTGCGAACGAAATTCGAGAGCCCGGGTCGACGCGGCGGTCGCGCACTCGAACGCCGTCGACCGTCGTTCCGTTCGAACTCCCCAAATCGACCGCGTACCAATAGCCGTGCGCCAAGACCAACCGGCAATGCTTCGACGAAACGTTCGAAAAACGCAACACAATGTCGCAACTTTCGTTTCGTCCGACGATTAACTCTTCTTTCAGCAGCGGAATCTCGTCGCCGCCTTTCAGGGGTTCCAACGTCCCGAACATCGACTAACCTCGCAAATTCAGAATATCTTGCCCGATTTACCGCCGTCGTCCCGCCGCGCTTTTAAAAACGGCGGCTCTTTCGGCGTTTCCCCCTATTATACCGACGTTTCCCCGTCGCGCCAAGTCTTTTTTCGCAAAACGTCGTTATTTTTCTCAAATTTTCGCTCGAATCGTTTTTTGAGGTCGGCGCGTCTTCGAACCCGCGTCGTCTCGCCGATTAATTCGCTAATTAATAAGGGCAAAATTGGCGCGACGCCCTTTTCCGCCCCTTGCGCAAACGGAAAAATCGAGTATCCTTAAGGCAAGGCGGCGAGCGACGCTCGAACGCGAAAACGGTTTTAACCAATAAAACGATTAAAAGGATTGAAAGGATCGCAACGTGGCTTCCAACGAAAAACCCGCGACCGAATCGACGAACAACGGCGCTCATGCGATGACGAACGGCGCGAACATCGTCGTTCAAGCCCTTATTAATTGCGGCGTCAAAACGGTTTTCGCCTATCCCGGCGGCTTCAGCATTCCGCTCCACCAAGCGTTCACTCGTTACCGCGACCAAATTCGCGTCGTTCTCCCGCGACACGAGCAAGGCGGCGGGTTCGCGGCGCAAGGATACGCTCGGGCGACCGGCGAAGTCGGCGTCTGCATGACGACGAGCGGCCCGGGGCTCACCAACATCATCACCAGTATCGCCGACGCGAAGCTCGACAGCGTTCCGATCGTTATTATCGCCGGGCAAGTCAACTTGACCGACGTCGGTTCCGACTCCTTCCAAGAAACGCCGACGACCGAGGTTTGCCGCTGCATTACGAAGCACCATTACCTTGTGCAACGCGTCGAAGATTTGGCGCGCGTCGTCGACGAGGCGATTTTCGTCGCGAAATCGGGACGCCAGGGTCCGGTTTTGATCGATATTCCGAAAAACCTGCAAGTCGAGCAATGTTACCCCAATTTCGCCGAACCGCGCAACTTGCCCGGTTACCCGGAGAAGAACCCGGAAATCGATTCGGAAGCGATTTGCGACGTCGTCGAGAAAATCAACGCGGCGAAACGCCCCTTAATTTTAGCCGGCGGCGGGATCGTTTCGGCCGACGCTTGCGCTCTGCTCCGCAACGTTGTCGAGAAAACCGGAATTCCGGTCGCGACGACGATGACCGGGTTGGCCGGCTTCCCCCGCGACGACAAAAACGCCGTCGGAATGGTCGGAATGCACGGGACGTACGCGACGAATATGGCCGCCCGCGAATGCGATTTGCTCTTAGCGTTCGGCGTTCGATTTAGCGATCGCGTCGTCGGCGCCCGCGACTCCTTTGCCCCGCGCGCCCAAATCATCCATTTTGACGTCGACCCGTCCGAATTTAACAAAGTGAAAAAAGCGAAACGAACGGTTCTCGGGCATTTGAAGGACTCGTTGGCGGCGCTCGATTCGGAATTGGCGCGTTCGTACAAGAGCGTCGACTTGACCGAATGGCGCGAACGCATCGCCGCTTGGCGCGCTTCGAAACCGGTTCAATATTCTTTCGACGAAATCGAGAAAGCGGAAGACCTCATTACGCCGCAATATGCGATTTCGGAATTCTCGAAAGCGACGCAAGACCTCGATACGATCGTTACAACCGGCGTCGGTCAACACCAAATGTGGACGACGCTCTTTTATCGTTTCAATAAACCGCGAACTTGGATTTCGAGTTGCGGCCTTGGGACGATGGGTTTCGGGCTTCCGGCGGCGATCGGAGCGAAGGTCGCGCGCCCGGATTCGCTCGTTGTCGCGGTTGAAGGGGACGGCAGTCTCCAAATGAACATTCAAGAAATGGCGACCTGCGTCGCGGAAAACATTCCGGTGAAGGTGTTGTTGGTCAACAACCAACACCTCGGAATGGTAATGCAATGGGAAGACCGTTTCTTCAAGAAGAATCGCGCGAACACTTACCTCGGCAAGGTTTCCGACCCGGAAAACTTCGGCGGCGGCGACGGGTATCACCTCCCGAGCCGTTACCCGGACTTCGCGGCGATCGCTCGCGGATACGGTTGGGAAGCCGTTTCGGTTGAAAAACGCGCCGATTATCCGGAAGCGTTGCGCCAAATGATTGAAAGCGACGGCCCGTTCCTCCTCGACCTGCGCGTTCCGTATTGCGAACACGTCTTGCCGATGATTCCGCCGGGCGGTTCGGTCGAAACGATTATTTGCGAGTAAAACTCGCCGCGACCGTTAAAGTTTAACGTCAAAACGTCGGTTTGTTCGCAAGCCGACGTTTTTTTACGTCGCTATCGCCTCTTTTCGAACGCGGTTCGAGCAGAGATCGAACGTTTATATTCCTCGGTT
>JAFTUJ010000393.1 GCA_017466305.1 Thermoguttaceae bacterium | reverse complement strand
TTCGGTGGCCGTCTTGCTCGAAGGGGAAAACGTCGCGCCTAACCGCGAGACGCCGATCGCCTCTTGAGCCGTCGACGCGATCGAAATTTTTCGCGACGGGCTCTTCGTCTGTCGAGAATCCGACGAAAGCGCGGCGTTGGACGCGATAACGACCGCCGCCGCCAACGGCGCCGTCGCCGCCGTCGTCGCGAAAGGCGATTGGGAAGCGAAGTTGGCGACCGCGCTTGAAAAAAGCGGCGTCGCGACTGAAGACGGCGCGTTTCAAGTCGTTTTTGTCGACGACCCGCGTTCCGTTTGGGCGCGAACTTGCCAAGCGTTTCAAGACTTCCCGGCGCGCAAGTTGAAGACGATCGCCGTTACCGGAACCGCCGGGAAAACGTCCGCGTCGTATATTATCGGCGGAATGTTGGCCGAAGCCGGGCGTTCGGTCGGGCTGATCGGTTCGCTCGGCGTTTACGACGGGAAAAAATTGGCGCCGCTGAGCGAAACGACGCCGGAGCCCGCCGCGTTGGCCGAGTTGTTGGCGCGAATGGTCGACAACGGTTGCAGCTGCGCGATCGTCGAAGCGTCGTCGGTCGCGTTGGCCGAGCGCCGTTTGGACGGAATCGAGTTCGACGCCGTTTGTTTGACGAATTTGCGCCGCGACCACCTCGACTATCACCGCACCGTCGATCAATATCGCCGCGTTAAAATGCGGATTTTCGACTATTTGAAGAAAGACGCGATCGCGATTTGCAACGTCGACGACCGCGTTACCGACGCGGCGTTGCACCTGATCAACTGCCCGACGCTGACGATCGGGATTCAGCCGACCGAATGCGCCGTCGCCGGGCGACCGGTCGAACGCCAACGCGGCGAACAGACGTTTTATATCGTCGCCGGAACGGACGCCGCGCCGGTTCGTTCGCGCATCGTCGGAAAAGAGCATATTTACAACTGCTTGGCGGCCGCCGCTTTAGGCGTCGCTTGGGATATCGACTTGAAAACGATCGCGCGCGGCGTCGAACGCGTCGAGTATATTCCGGGGCGAATGGAGCAAATCGACTGCGGCCAACCGTTCGGCGTTTATCTCGACTGCGCGAGTTCGCCGGAGTCGTTGAACGAAACGCTTGAAACGCTGCGCAGCGTCGCCGGAACCGGGACGGTTTATTGCGTCTTGAGCGCGCCGAACGATTCCGACCGCAGCAAACGACCGTTGATGGGGCGCGCCGCGGAATCGGCCGCCGATTACGTCGTCGTTACTCGGGGGAATTTGCCGCAAGCGCAAGCGCAAGAGACGCTTAACGACTTGCTCCTCGGGTTTAAAAATCCCGAAAAAGCGAACGTTATTTCCGATCGTAAGGACGCGATTATTTGGGCGTTGTCGCAAGCCGGGCCGGAGGACGTCGTTCTCGTCGTCGGGCACGACGTGTCGACGCTCGACGACGTCGACGAAAGTTTCGTCGCCGACCGCCAATTTATCCGCCATTGGCTTTATGAAAACCAACCTTGCTTGGAACAATATTGGTATTGATTAAACGTTAATCGAACGCCGTCGCAATTTTAGGACGCGGCGTCGGAAGAAAATGAGAAAACGGCGAGCGTCGAGAAGACGTTCGCCGTTTTTGCGTTGACTTCAAGTTAGGTTGGGAAAACCGCGACTTTGCGTTGGCTTTAAGTTAGGTTGGGGAAACCGCGGCGTCTTTGCGGACGTCGCGATTTTGGCTTTTAGCGCCGTTTATTGCCGTTTGAACAGTTTATCAATTTCTTGAACGGAAAAGACGAGGGTCGACGGGCGACCGTGCGGGCAATGGTGCGACTGCAACTCTTCTTCGGCGGCGGCGATTAGTTCGACGATCGCGTCGGGGCGAAGCGAATCCCCCGCTTTAATCGCCGCTTTGCAAGCCATCTGCTTAAGCGATTCGTCGAGGAGGTCGGCGCGTTCGAGCTTTCCGCGGTTCCGTTGAAGCGTCGCAAGGGCCGCGAGGAAGATTTCGGACGGCGACGCGGCGCGCAAAATCGCCGGATAACCGTTGACGACGACGCTCGACCCGCCGAAATCGTCGACTAAAATCCCTAAATTCGCAAAAAGTTCTCTATTTTCAAGCGCGACCGGGTGTTCCGTCGGCGTTAAATCGACGACTTCCGGAACGAGAAGACGTTGCGCGTCGAGTTTTCCGGCGGAAAAATTCGCCTTCAAGCGTTCGTAAAGGAGGCGTTCGTGCAGCGCGTGTTGGTCGACGACGGCGAGACCGCCTTTCGCCTCCATCGCCAAATAACGGCGACAAATTTGAACGACCGGTTTTCCGGCGGCGTTGTACGCGACCTGATTTTCGAGCGGAACGTTCGGGCGGAAGCGACCGGCGTTGTTGGCGGCGACCCGTTCGCGAAGCGTCGCGGCGTTCGCGACCGGCGCGTCGAGGTCTTCCGCGTTAAAAAATTGCGGTTGCGTCGATTTTGTCGGTTCGTTTGGCGTCGGAGAATCGACGTTTGGCGGCGCGGCATTCGGCGAATCGGCGTTCGAGCGCGATAAATTGGGGAGATCGGGGGAATTGGGGGATTTAGACGATTTGTCGGCGGCGGGCGCGTCGAAATCGCGCGTTCCGCCGAACGTTCCCGGTTTGAACGTCGATTCCGACGTTTGCGGCGTTTTCGGGACTTGCGGCGCGTCGCCGCGAGCGGAAAAACTCGGGGCGAGGGGCGGAAATTTGCGAAATTCGGACGTTCCGCCGAGACCGAAACTCGGCGTTTGCGTTCGAGAACGTTGCGAAAACGCGGCGCTTGGGGGCGCGTCGGCGGGAAACGCGTCGAGGGCCGCCGCTTCGTCGAGCGCGGCGTTGGCGGCGTCGACGACGTCCGAATCGGAGAAATTGGGCGATTTAGGCGGTTGGGGCAAACCGGAAAGGGGCGGCGTTTGGGCGTCTTGCGTCGATTCCGACGTTTTCGGCGTTTCGCTCGACCGGGCGGCGTTCGATTTCGACTTGCCGGTCAGCCAACCGAGAACGTCGCGGCGGCGTTCCTCGGCGACGCTCTCGTCGAGCGCGGCGATCGGGTCGCGGGAATCGACGTCGGGAACGAAACGGAGTTCGCGAACTTCGGCGCTCGGCGCGTCGGCGGGCGTTTCGGAAGAGGTCGCGGAGGCGGAAACGGCGGGGGGCGTCGGGCGATTCGTCGACGCGGACGCCGGGGACGACGTTTGCGCAACGTCTTGAGCAAACGCGTTTTGCGTTCGGCGCGCGGCGGCGTCGAGTTCGGCGTCGTTCGGGCGGCTCGTCAAGTCGGAGCGCAAAAATTTGTCGCGAATCGCGCCCAAGACGCTCGCGTAAATCGCTTGGCCGTCGACGAAACGGACTTCCAACTTCGACGGGTGAACGTTGACGTCGACAAAATCCGGCGGCGTCGCGATATTCAAAAAAGCGACCGGGTGCCGCCCGGAAACGAGGAGCCCGCGATACGCTTCGGTCAGCGCGTGTTGGAGCGCTCGGTCGCGAATATGCCGCCCGTTCAAGAAGATGTATTGAAGGCTTTGCGACCCGCGACTCAAATCGGGAAGCCCGACGAAGCCGGTTACCTTGACGTTTTTGTATTCGCTTTCAATTTCGACGAGGCGTTTCGCGACGTCGGCGCCGAAAACGCGCCCGATTCGCTCCTTGCGGTCGCTGGTCGCGGGAAGGTCGTAAACCGTTCGACCGTTGTGTTTTAAGACAAAATGAACGTCGGGGCGGGGGAGCGCGATGCGGACGACCGCTTCGGAAATATGCCCGAATTCGGTCGTCGGGCTCTTCAAAAATTTGCGCCGCGCCGGGACGTTGAAGAAGAGATTGCGCGCTTCGACGGTCGTTCCGACCGGGCGACCGCAGGGGACGATTTCGTCGAAAACGCCGCCGTCGCTCCGAATTTGCGCGCCCGCCTCCGCGTCCGCCGTTCGACTGCTCAAGACGAGTTGGCTGACTTCGGCGATCGACGCGAGCGCTTCGCCCCGAAAACCGAGCGTGTGAATGCGGAACAGGTCGTCCGCTTCGGAAATTTTGCTCGTCGAGTGCGGCGACAACGCCAAAACGAGCTGCTCCGCCGCGATTCCGCAACCGTTGTCGACGATTTTGATTAGGTCGGAACCGCTCTTTTCGACGACGATTTCGATTCGCTTCGCGCCGGCGTCGACCGAATTTTCGACGAGTTCCTTAACGACGTTCGCCGGTCGCTCGACGACTTCGCCCGCCGCGATTTTGTTGATCATACTCTTCGACAATTCGCGAATTTCCGGCATTCGAACTCCTTAAATCGGGCGACGGACGTTAAAATAGGCAAAATGGCAAAGCGGGGGAAACGGAAAAGGCGGAAGTCGGCGCGGCGAACGGTCGGAAACGACGGTTCGCCGCGTTGACAAGGGAATTTGACTTCCCCGAGCGATATTCCGGCGTCGTTAATCTTCGAGCGAAACGATAATTTCGGCGGCGTCGAGACCGGCGACGGCGTCGCGAGTCAAAACGATTCGCTCCATTTCGGCGGGCGCGACGCGTTGACGGCGCAGTTCCTTCAAAATCGGGCCCGAAGCGTCGCCGGCGCGAACGACGAGGCGCTTGTTCGCGAAATTGTTCGAAACGCGCAAGAAAAGCGGGATTTGTTCCGGAAGCGCGTCGCGGTCGAGGCGTTGCGGAACGACGTAATTGACGTAAGCGCCGTTGCGAACGACGATCGGCGTCGCGGCGTCGGAGACGGGCGCGGTTCCGAGAACGAACTCGGCGGCGTTGCGTCCGGCTTCCTCGGCCTCTTCCGAAACGAAGTCGACTAAGTCGTGTACGTGCAACGCGTTGCCGCAAGAGAAAACGCCCGGAATCGACGTTTCTCGGCGTTGCGAAACGACCGGCCCGTTCGTCCGGCGGTCGATTTCGACGTTCGCGGCGCGGGCGACTTCGTTTTCCGGAATCAAACCGACCGAAAGGAGAAGCGTGTCGCAGTCGAATTCGATTTCCGTTCCGGGAATCGGCGCGCGTTTTTCGTCGACTTTCGCGACGACGACCTTTTCGAGGCGGCGGTCGCCCTCGACGCGAACGACCGTGTACGCCAAGTAAAGCGGAATATCGAAGTCTTGCAAGCATTGGACGACGTTGCGCGTCAAACCGTTCGAATACGGCATTAACTCGACGACCGCCAACACTTTAGCGCCTTCGAGCGTCAAGCGGCGCGCCATAATGAGGCCGATGTCGCCGGAGCCGAGAATGACGACGCGGCGTCCGACTTGCTCCCCTTCGCGGTTGACGTAACGCTGCGCCGCGCCCGCGGTGAAAACGCCGCTCGGACGGTCGCCCGGGACGCCGATCGCGCCGCGGGTGCGTTCGCGGCAACCGGTCGAGAGGACGACCGACTTCGCGCGAATCGTTCGGAAGCCGAACGTCGGCGACGCGGCGCGGATAACGAGCGGAGCGTCGGCGACGTCGGAACCGTCTTCGCGAGCGACGTCCAAAACGGTCGCTTCCAACTCGACGGCGATTTCGCGCTTTTTAATTTCGTCGATAAAACGTCCGGCGTATTCGGGCCCGGTCAGCTCTTCCTTAAAGCGGCGAAGACCGAAACCGTTGTGAACGCATTGGTTAAGAACGCCGCCAAGTTCGTTTTCGCGTTCGAGAATCAAAACGCGCTTCAAGCCCGAGTCGAAAGCGGCGACCGCGGCGGCCAATCCGGCGGGGCCCCCTCCGACGACGACCAACTCCCAAGGGGCCGAATCGACGGCGGCGGAAGAGGAGGCGCGGAGAGCGTCCGCGTTCGAAGCGGCGGAAAGGGAAGCGCGTTCGGAGGTCATATCGAAAGCCTTTCGGAAGAAATTTCGGTTAAATTAGGGGGAATGGGGAGGTTTTGCGCGTCGAATTTCGGGCGAAAGCGCGGAAAATCGACGCGTTCGAAAACGCAAAAAACGCCGTTTGACCGACGTCGCAAAGACGCGGTCAACGGCGCGAAAGCGTTCGACTAACGGACGAACGGACGGCGAAACGTCAGTTCATCCAAGACGGATATTGGCCCGGTTCCGGGAGTTGCGCGGCGACGACGCTGTGAATTTGCGGCAACGCGGCGACGTCGGCGACAAGTTCCGGCGGAACGACGCCGTCGAGCGCCAAGACGCTGACCGCGAGACCGTCCGGCGCGTGAAAGTTGCGTCCGAGCGTCATGTGCGCGATGTTCGAGCCGTGTTTCGCCGAAGTCGCGCCCAGCGCGGCGACGACGCCCGGTTGGTCCGGTTGCGTCGTAACGAGGAGCGCGCCGTCGAGGTGCGCGTCGATGCGGAGCTTGTTGTAAAGGATCAAACGCGGAATCGAAGCGCCGAATAACGCGCCCGCGAACGAAACCGAACCTTTGTCCGTTTCGAGTTCGATCGAAATGACCGAGCTGAAGTCGCCGGTTTTCGCGCATTTTTCTTCGACGACTTTCAAGCCGCGTTCTTGCATCATCGGCGCCGCGCTGACGACGCTGATTTCTTCGCCCATCACGCCGGTCAGGTAGCCGGAGCAGAACGCCGAGGTGATAAGCGTCGTGTTTTTGCGGGCCAATTCGCCTTTATATTCGATTTTGCAGGTCGAGACGGCGCCCGGCGCGACTTGTTGCGCGAAAACGCCGAGGCGATACGCCAAGTCGAGCGAGCCGTGAAGTTCGGCGAGCGTTTTCGGGTCGAGCGACGAGAAGTTGACCGCTTGACGGATGACGCCGTTTTTCAGGTAGTCGATCAAGAGTTCGACCGCTTCCAACGCGACGTTCATTTGCGCTTCGGCGGTGCTGGCGCCGAGGTGCGGGGTGCAGACGACGTTCGGGCGACCGAAGAGCGGGCTTTCGGTGTACGGTTCTTCCGGGTAAACGTCGAGCGCGACGCCGCCGAGCTTGCCGGAGTCGAGGCCGCGGACGAGCGCGTCCATGTTGTAAATGCCGCCGCGAGCGCAGTTGATCAAGCAGGCGCCCGGTTTCATCGCGTCGATTTCTTTATCGGAAATCAGGTTGCGAGTCGCGTCGGTCAGCGGCGTGTGAACGGTCAAATAGTCGATAATCGGCAAAAATTCGGCGACGGAGTCGTAAAGTTTGACGTCCAATTCTTGCGCGCGAGCGGCGGAGAGGTACGGGTCGAACGCGACGATCTTCATGTCGAACGCTTTCGCGAACTTGGCGACCGTTTGACCGATGCGCCCCATCCCGACGATACCGAGCGTTTTGCCGCCGAGTTGACGACCGGTGAACTTTTTGCGATCCCAACGACCTTCGACGAGCGATTGGTTCGCGGCGCAGGTGTTGCGGCTCAGCGCGAGCATCAGCGCGAACGTTTGCTCGGCGGTCGAGACGGTGTTCCCGCCGGGAGTGTTCATGACGACGACGCCGGCGCGGGTCGCCGCTTTGAGGTCGATGTTGTCGACGCCGACGCCGGCGCGAGCGATCGCCTTGAGCCGTTTGTTGCCTTCGAGCGCTTCGGCGGTGATTTTGACGCCGCTGCGACAGATCGCGCCGTCGAATTCGGTCAACGTTTGGCGCAGTTCTTCGCCTTTGAGGCCGGTGCGAACTTCGTATTCGAGCCCGGCGTCTTGCATCATTTTCAAACCGTCTTCGGCCAAGGGGTCAAGAACGACAATTTTCGGCATGGTAATCTCCCGTGTTGCGTTATTCTGGCGTCGCGTCGCCGACTCCCGCTTGGAATGCGGGCAAAGCGGCGCGTCGGAGCGATTTTCGTTTCGTCGTCGACTCGGGGTGCGTCGGGGGGGAGGGCGCGTTTTTCAAAATCTGCCCGGCGACGAAGTAAAATCGATAAAATTTTAGCGCTTCTTGCGTTTTCGTCAAGGATACGTCGCGACGC